>CAVBNJ010000236.1:0-4790 GCA_963596755.1 bacterium | reverse complement strand
ATATCGTAGCCGCTACCCTGGTCAATGCACTTGCCACCCTCGACACACCGGAAGAACAGATGAAAACGGTTGCCGCAGGCGGATTCAAAGATATCACCCGCATCGCTTCTTCCTCCCCGGAGGTATGGCAGCAGATCTGTCTCTCCAACCAGAAGCAGCTCTCGAGTGTTCTCGACTCCTACATCAAGCTTCTCGTTCAGGCAAAATACCTGGTGGACAATAAAAAAGGCAATGAACTGTACCATATGTTTGAGACTTCCCGCGATTACCGGAATTCCATGGATGATTCTGTTTCCGGTCCGACGAGAAAAGAATACGTTCTGTACTGCGATCTGCTCGACCAGGCCGGCGGAATCGCAGCCGTTACGACGATTCTTGCGATCAATCAGATCAGCATCAAGAACATCGGCATTACCCACAACCGCGAGTTCGAGGAAGGTGCGCTCCGCATCGAGTTCTACGAGGAACAGCCGAGCATTCTTGCACGGAAGGTTCTGAAAGACCACGGCTACACCATCCACACACGCAGCTAAACGCGTCTATTTCAGGAGGAATATAATTTATGCAGTTTCAGAAAGCAGTACGCCCTCTGCGCGGAGAAATCTCCGTGCCGGGCGATAAATCTATTTCCCACCGCGCCGTCATGTTCGGTGCCATTTCACAGGGGACCACGGAAGTCACCAATTTTCTTCAGGGTGCCGACTGTCTCTCCACAATTTCCTGCTTCCGCAGCATGGGAATCGAAATTGAGAATACGCCGGAGCGCATCCTGGTTCACGGAAAAGGCCTGCACGGACTGTCAGCTCCGTCTGCCGTCCTCGACTGCGGAAACAGCGGAACGACGACGCGCCTGATCTCCGGCATCCTCGCCGGACAGAACTTTTCCAGCACCCTCACCGGTGATGCTTCGATTCAGAAACGGCCGATGGGGCGCATCATCAACCCGCTGACCCAGATGGGTGCATCGATCCGCAGTATTCCGGAGAACGGCTGTGCACCGCTGGAAATCAACGGTCATCCGCTCCACGGCATCTCCTATCTTTCGCCGGTTGCATCCGCACAGGTAAAATCCTGCGTCCTGCTCGCCGGACTGTATGCCGACGGAAAAACGAGTGTCACAGAGCCGGCGCTTTCCAGAAACCATACTGAGCTGATGCTTCGCTTCTTTGGCGCAGATGTTTCCTCGGAAGGACTGACCGCATCCGTTCTGCCGGACCCGGATCTGCACGGAAATCTCGTCCGCGTACCGGGAGATATTTCCTCCGCCGCCTACTTCATCGCCGCAGCGCTGATGGTTCCGGGCTCCGAAGTGCTCCTGAAAAACGTCGGCATCAACCCGACCCGCGACGGTATGCTCCGCGTCTGCCGCGCTATGGGCGCTGACATCACGCTCATGAACTCTCAGAGCTCCGGCGGCGAACCGGTTGCCGACCTTCTCGTGCGTTATACACCGTCTCTTTCCGGCACTGTCATCGAAGGCGAACTGATCCCTACCCTGATCGACGAAATCCCGATCATCGCCGTTCTCGCAGCTACAGCGAACGGTACCACGGTGATCCGGAATGCCGAAGAGCTGAAAGTCAAAGAATCGAACCGGCTCGATATTATGGTGAATGAGCTTACCGCTATGGGCGTTTCTGTGGAAGGCACCGACGACGGCATGATCATTGAGGGCGGAAAACCGTTCCACGGAGCTTCCATCGACAGCCGCCTCGACCACCGCATTGCGATGTCGTTTGCGATTGCATCGCTCGCTGCGGAGACACCGACCGAAATCCTGCGCGCCGACTGTGTGGATATCTCGTATCCGACCTTCTATCAGGATCTGGCACGGCTGCAGGCATAACATACAGAATATAAAAAGAGCATAAAAAATGGATTGTGAAGATAAATTCCTCACAATCCATTTTTCTTTTATTCTGTTCTTCCGGCAGTTCCAACCGTTTCGCCCTGCCGGACTCTCGTCTCAATTCCAAGTCTCGAATAATTCCAGATCCGTTTTTCCGGCATGGCCATTCCCTTCTGTGCCAGAACGAGAATCGTCGATCCGCCGAAAGCAAAATATCCTTTTTCTTCCCCGCGCTGTACGCGTCTTGGACAGTCAGACGCTTCATTTACGATTTTTCCGACCATCATCGCGCCGACCTCCATCTGCAGCAGCGTGCCGAAATTTGCGGACTGCAGCAGCGTGTACGTTCTTGTATTCTCTTTATAGATCGGACAGTAATCATTCGCCGCCGGATTTACCGTGTGGAGCACGCCCTCGATTCGCCGTTCCGTCGAGCAGACACCGTCATCCACAAACAGATACCGGTGATAATCGTCTACCGACAGGCGGAATAAAAAGAGCGTTCCGCCCTGATACCGTTTTGCCAGCTTCCGGTCGCGCAGAAGCTGCTCCAGCGTATATTCTGTGTTTTTAATCTCAAATCTTCCGTTCTCCTGAATTGGATAAACCGTAAGCCGCGCATCGCACGGGCTGATAAAATCTTCCGGCGCATCCGAAAACGGGCGCGCATCGCTGTTCAATTTTCTCACAAAGAAATCATTGAACGAGATAAACTGCTTCGCGGTGCATTCTTTCAGCGAAATATGATTCTTTTTTACAAACGGAGCGACCAGCGGCACTGATAAACGGCTGTCCAGAAAGCATCCCGCCGCGCGCGATACGACCGGCTGAACAAGCGGCTTCATGACAGCTCTTCCGGCGGCATGGCTGTACATCGTCCGCAGAAAGCGGTCCTGCAGATCATTTTCCTCACGGATCAGATCAAGCTTTGGATGGTTTTTCCCTTTTTTTCGATAAGGATAGGCGCAGAGTCTCAAACTGTTCTTCCTCCTTTCCAGATCAGAAGTCCGCGGAGCACGGCCACACCGACAACAGCCACGAGCACGGCAAGCTCTTTGTTCGTCGGCTTGCGGAAGCGGAAATTCGTGATGAACAGAATGCCGACCGCCAGCACCAGCAGATGCAGCAGAAGGAGAAACTGTCCGCGGCAGAGCGGCGCGAACACAAACAAAAGCGGCAGAGCCACCGACATCGATGTGATCGGCAGTCCCTGGTAATATTTCCGGTTCTCTGACGTTTCATTCTGGCGCTTCTCTTCCATCACATTAAAGTATCCCAGACGGATCACGCCGGCAAGACCGTAGAAGACGAGAACCGGAATGCTGTAAAAGTGTGTCATGCCAAGCTCATAGCAGATCACAATCGGAAAGACTCCGAAACAGACGACATCGCAGAGTGAGTCGATCTGAATGCCGAACCGTTTTTCATCCTCAGTCCGGTTCTTCTTTGTTCTTGCAATCTTTCCGTCGAACATGTCGCAGAGGCCCGAGAAAGCGAGACAGAAAATGGCCCAGTTAAAGTGTCCCCGCGTTGCAAGAAAAATGCCGCTGATGGACGATGCAAAGCTGATGTATGTCAGTATTACCGTATAATCATAAAACCCTATCATATGTAGTTCCCCCTGTTTTTATTCTTTTCTCATTCCCAATCGTGAGCTGTGCGACGACAGTAAAGACTGCGCTCACAAAAAGTTCCCCGTAGTAGCCAAGGCCTCTCGAGAGCACCATCGCCGGAAGAAGCAGTGCGCTTCCAAAGACCGGCGGGAAAATTTTCAGGAACAGCGTTTCACTGATTCCCATTCCGCCCGGAAGCGGCAGCATATCAACCGATACGGAAATGACTGCCTGCAGCAGGACAATCGTGATGAACGAAATGCCCGATAAATGGAAAGCGCGGTATACAAACCACGTTGCCGCAAACAGGGCAAACCGCTGCGCAAACGTGATCGCAAGCACATTCACCAGCACCATTTTATGGCTGCTGAGATACTCCGCGGTGTTGCGGTAGACCTCCATCGAATCCTCCAGCTTTTTGAGACGGCTTTCTTTCTGTTTCATCAGATGCAGCTTTTCCAACAGCTTTAATCCCATCACGAGAATGGTCCGCGCCAGCACCGGATGAAAAACCAGAATGAGCATCGCTGTGACGCAGAATACATTCAAGGCGATTCCAAGGTAAAAGACCGGGAGAATCCCTGTCAGGTACTGGTGCAGAAATCCCTGTCCAAACAGCATAATTCCAAGTCCTACGACAACGAGCACCGCCTTATAGGTGATCGTGACAATCATCAGAATGACAGTCGATACCGGCAGGGAAATCTTTTCTTTTTTCATATAATATAACTGCATCGGCTGCCCGCCGCTCGCGGACGGTGTGATACAGCTGAAGAAAAATCCAACGGAGGAGAACAGAAAACACGTCCGCCTCTTCACCGGAATCTGGAACGAATGCATCATATACCAGATGATGATCGACTCTCCCCAGATAAAAAACACAACGCATCCCACACCCGGCAGAAGCCAGCGCACATCCGCGCGCTTCATCGCATCCAGCATCGCGCCGAGGTTTTCTCCGTGAAAGACTCCATATACGGTTAATGCAAAAATCGCAAGGAGAAAAATACCATTGACGATCATTTTTTTCTTACTCTGCACGGTGTCTCCACCTCCTCATTTCCAATATTCTGCCATACCAGGCAGCCAGCCGCGTGCGGCCCGCCAGCTGCCATGTTCCTTCCGCGAGCAGCACACCGCCGATTACATCCGCAATCACATGCTGTTTTGTCGTCAGCGTTGAAAGAAAGACTGCAATCGCCGCCCAGAACGAGAAGCGCTGATACCAGCGCGGAATCTCTTTTCTTCCCCGGACTGCGATATAACAGAACCAGCTGTTCAGGCAGTGAATGGACGGAAACAGATTATCCGCGGCATCCATCCGGTAC
>CAVBNJ010000235.1:0-4805 GCA_963596755.1 bacterium | reverse complement strand
GGTATGCTTTGCCGCGGCGATGACTTCCGGTCGGGCATTGGAGACGGCGTAGCTTTCGCCGGCGTTCTGAAGCATCTCGATGTCGTTCAGGTTGTCGCCGAAGCAGCAGACTTCGTCGGCAGTAAGATTAAAGTAATTCATCAGAAACGAAAGTCCGGTCCATTTGCTGACACCGCGGGCGTTGCAGTCGACCCATTCTTTGCCGGCAACGGCGAGTTTCGCCTGATGCTTCCACGCCGGAATGAAGTTCGGCGAGCAGAGTTCCTCGCAGGAAGTCGGGTGGTAGATCGTAAATTTGATGATATCCTCGTTTTCCACCTTCGACAGATCCGACACTTCGCGGACGTCGAAGCCGTAGGAGTCGCGGAGCCAGTGGAACATGCGGCTGCCGGCATCCTCAGCGAGGCAGTAGTCCGGGGTGGCGGCGAAGCAGTCGCAGGACGGAAGCTCGTCGTGCACCATGCGGTACATCGATTTCCAGAGCGCCTCCTCCATCGGATACGTCTTTAAGATTTTCTCCGGCGTGCGCACTACGGTTCCGCCGTCGGAGATGTAGAGCAGGCGGTCTTTGATCGGCGCGAACAGCTTCTGTTCACTGGAAAACTGACGGCCGGAGCAGACGACGAAATGGATGCCCTGATCGACGAGCTTTTTCACAACGGTCATGTATTCCGGGTCAATCATCAAAGTGCCGTCTTTCACGAGCGTTCCATCGACATCAGTTGCAATTAATTTTATCATAAATAAAATCTCCTTATCTTATCACAGGCAAATTCAAACTAACCATGATTATAGCGTGAATCCCGCCGGGATGCAAGCCGGAACCCGGAAGGAGTCAAAACTCCTCGTTGACGAAACACAGAAATAAGGCGTAAAATAAAGAAAAATACATATCCACAGGGGGATTTTTATTATGGCACTTATTCAGGTAAGCTTCATGTCAAAAACGTTACTGCGCACCGTGCCGCTGCAGGTGATCCTGCCGGTAGACAAGTTCACGACGGACGGTTCCGATGCCCGCGAAGACAAGCCGTTTAAGACACTGTATCTTCTGCACGGCCTCTTCGGAAGCCAGGTAGACTGGGTTTCCGGCACGAGAATCCAGAGATGGGCGGAGGAGAAAAACCTCGCCGTTGTCATGCCGGCCGGCGAAAATGCATTCTACATTGATCAGCCGGAGATGGGCACCATGCACGGACAGTTCATCGGCGAGGAGCTCGTCGAGATCACAAGAAAAATGTTCCCGCTTTCCCGGAAAAGAGAAGACACCTACATCGGAGGCCTTTCGATGGGCGGCTTCGGTGCGATGCGGAACGGTCTGAAATATCATGACACCTTCGGCGCGATCGTCAGCCTTTCCGGTGCACTTCACATTCTGGAAAGACCGGAGGGAAGCAAAGAAGGAACGATCGCCTATGAAGAGGCTTATTTTGGAAATCTTGTCGAAGCAGCGAAGAGCGACAAGAATCCGGCCGTTCTGATCGAGCAGTTAAAAGCAGAAAAAGAAAAAGATCCAAATACAGCAGTTCCGGAGATTTTCATGGCATGCGGAACCGAGGACGGACTGCTTGGCGTAAACCGTCTCTATCGCGATCGTCTGGAAAACAGCGGCATGCAGGTATCGTACCACGAGAGCGCCGGCGGCCACACCTGGGATTTCTGGGATGAGTGGATCAAAAAAGCACTGGACTGGCTGCCGCTTGAGGAAAAGACAGAAGGCCTGAACAGCGGAAACACAAACGTCTGATTCCGTAAAAAACCAGAAGGAGATCACACACATGGCAGAAACCAGAAATGATGAACTGTACCGCGCCTTAAAGCACAACGGCTACCCCGACGACTTCTGCCGGGAAATCGCATACCGCCAGATGAACACCGACTTTACCGCCACGCGGATGCTCGGCTATCTCTACCGCGTCACGAGTCCGCGTGCCGAGGACGTGGTCGATGAGATGCTGGCCATCTTAAGCGACCGCAAGGCGTGGATCGAGAAAAAACAGTCCGAGGAAGCCCAGGCGGCGATCAGTAAGATGTACCGCGAGGGTCTGTAAAGAAGAGCTTGCAATCCTTTCCGGTTTCTGCTACAATCAGTGCAGTGAAAAAGCGACGAAGAGAAACAGTAGCGACAGAGCGCATTCAGAGAGAAAGCGGCAGGTGAAAGCTTTTTGCAGATTCTATCGTGAACCGGTCTTGGAGCTGTGTACCGAAAAAATGAAATCCTTAAAAGGCGGTTCATTTCGTAGGCTGCACCGGGGTCTCCCGTTACAGAGAAGGTACAGAGAGCAGATGATACAACACATGCTCTGTGTCAGAGTGCAGGAACATTTCCTGAATTTAGGTGGTACCGCGGATTTTAAAAACATTCGCCCTAAACTGCAGACAGCTTGCGGTTTAGGGCTTTTTTTTCGCGAGCAACGAGTCAAAGTCCGTGCTTGCACGAGACCTTGACGACTGCCGCGAAAACGAGCAGAACTCGCGGAGCGTGTTTTGCTCGTCGATGCCCAAAATCGAACAGGCTGAAACACTTATAAATCCACAAAAAGGAGGAAATTAAAAAAATGAAACTTGAAAAATTAGTAGGAGAGCGCTTCAAAGAAAGACCTGCTGACTGTGTCATCGACAGCCATGCCATTATGGTAAAAGGCGGATACATCAAATATATGGCAAACGGAATCTACTCTTCCTATCTGCCGCTGCGCCGCATCGTGCGCAAAATCGAGCAGATCCTGCGTGAGGAGATGGACAAAATCGACGGCCAGGAAGTACAGTTCCCGGTTGTTATGCCGGCTTCTCTGTGGGATGAGTCCGGCCGTTACGAGAGCATCGGCGACGAGCTGCTGCGCTTCACGGACCGCAACAATTCCAAAATGGTCCTCGGTATGACCCACGAGGAGGCAGCCGTACATCTCGTTCGTGAGTACGCACAGAGTTACACCAAATATCCGTTCATGATCTATCAGATCCAGACAAAATTCCGTGATGAGGCCCGTCCGAGAGCCGGCCTGATCCGTGTGCGTGAGTTCACGATGAAGGATGCTTACTCCTTCCACACCAGTCAGGAGGATCTGGAGCAGTATTATGAGAAATGCCACGCAGCATACGAGCGCATCTTCGAGCGCGTCGGTGTGCCGGAAGTCGTATCCGTCAAATCCGATTCCGGTATGATGGGCGGAAACATCTCCCACGAGTTCATGCTTCTGACTCCGGTCGGAGAGGATTCCATCGTTCTCTGCGATTCCTGTGATTACAGAGCCAACATGGAGGCTGCTGAGAACATCTCCGATATCGCAAGAGACGCAGAGTCCGCAGCACTCGAAAAAGTATACACTCCAAACATCCACACGATCGAAGAGATCTGCGACTTCTTCGGCGATGAGACCAGGAACTCCTGCAAAGCCGTTGTTTATCAGCAGAATGTCGATGATAAATACGTTGTCCTCTTCATCCGCGGCGACCTCGAAGTCAACGAGACGAAACTGGTCAACTTCCTCGGCGAGCAGGTTCATGCAGCCGTGATCACCGAAGAGTGCGGCCTGAACGCAGGCTACATCGGACCGGTCAATCTGAACGTAAACGGCGATGCCATCGTTCTGTATGACAAGTCCCTCGAGGGAAGAAACAACCTCTCCTGCGGAGCCAACGAGGCAGAGCATCACTACAAAGGACTCGACATGGAGCGCGACGTTCCGAACGCCGAGTACCATGATTTTGCAAAAATCCAGGAAGGCGGCATCTGCCCGAAATGCGGCAAGAAGACCGTGAAGATCTCCAGAGGTATCGAGGTCGGAAACATCTTCCAGCTGGGAACGAAATATACAAAATCCATGAACATGACCTACGTTGATGCAAACGGCGAGAGCAAGACCCCGATCATGGGATGCTACGGTATCGGTGTCGGCCGTCTGGCAGCATCGGTCTGCGAGGCACATCACGATGAGTACGGCCCGATCTGGCCGAAAGCCATCGCTCCGTGGCAGGTACACCTCTGCGCAGTCCGTGTTGATGACGAGGAAGTCAGAGCATACGCTGACAAGCTGTACGAGGATCTGCAGAACGCAGGCATCGAAGTCATCTACGACGACAGAAGCGTCAGAGCCGGTGTTATGTTCGCAGATGCCGACCTGCTCGGTATTCCGCTGCGCATCATCGTAAGCCCGAAAAACATGAAACAGGGCGTTGTCGAGGTTGCATCGAGAGATAAGACTCTGAAAACACAGATTCCGCTGGACAATGTGATGGAAGAGATCAAGAAATATCTGTAAGAAAAAGCCGGAGGATAATTAAAATATGGAACTCTGGGATATCTATGATGAAAACAAACAGCCGACCGGCCGCACGATGAAACGGAACGACTGGCATATGAAGCCGGGCGAGTTTCATCTGACGGTCCTCGGTGTGATCGCAAGACCGGACGGAACCTTCCTCATCACGAAGCGTGTCATGACGAAAGCCTGGGCACCGGGCTGGTGGGAAGTTTCCGGCGGCGCGGCACAGGCAGGCGAGAGCTCTGAGGAGGCCGTACGCCGTGAAGTGAAAGAGGAGACCGGACTCGATGTCAGCAAGGCTGACGGCGGCTACCTCTTCACATACCAGCGCATCAACCCGGACGAGGGAGACAATTATTTTGTCGATGTCTATCGCTTCGTGATGGATGTCAAAGACGAGGATCTCCACCTCCAGGAGGAAGAGACCGACGGCTACCGCTTCGCCACGCTGGACGAAATCAAAGGATACGCCGCAGAAGGCAAATTCCTGCATTACGACAGCATCCGCCAGGCGTTTGAGCTGTAAAAAAAGAAAATAAG
>CAVBNJ010000234.1:0-4805 GCA_963596755.1 bacterium | reverse complement strand
ATCCGCTTTCAGATCAACAAAAAGAGAAAGAACCGCATGGAGGGCCGTCTGCTGGAAGTGACAGAAAAATCCCCGATGGAAAAACGCGATCAGGTCTGTAGTATTTTCCCTGCCTGCGGCGGATGCATGTACCAGACGATGAGCTATGAGGAACAGCTTGCGATGAAGGCAGGTCAGGTGAAAAAGCTGCTTGATGACGCGCTTGTGGAAGCCGGCCAGGTCAACGAAGCAGGCGAGGCGGATTATCCGTTCCTTGGCATCAAGGGAAGCCCGAAGGAGTTTGCATACCGGAATAAAATGGAGTTTTCCTTTGGTGATGAGTACAAGGACGGACCGCTTTCCCTCGGACTGCACAAAAAGGGCAGCACCTACGATGTTCTGACCGCATGTGACTGCAAAATCGTGCATGAGGATTTCACGAAGATTCTGAACTGCGTGCTGGCGTATTTTAAAGAGCGGAATGCAAGCTATTACCACAAAATAAGCCACGAGGGTTATCTGCGCCACCTTCTGGTGCGGAGAGCGGAGAACACAGGAGAAATCCTTGTGAACCTCGTTACGACAAGCCAGGAGGAGTGGGATCTGATGCCGCTCGTACAGGAAGTGCTCGCCCTGCCGCTGGAAGGAAAAATCGTAGGATTTCTCCATATCGTAAATGATTCCCTGGCAGACGTCGTAAAGAGCGATGAGACAAAAGTGCTCTACGGACAGGACTACTTCTATGAAGAACTCCTCGGACTGAAATTCAAGATCACCCCGTTCTCCTTCTTTCAGACCAATTCCCTCGGCGCAGAAGTTCTCTACAGCACCGCGCGCGAGTTCGTAGGTGAGACGAAAGATCGCACCATCTTCGACCTCTACAGCGGAACCGGAACCATCGCCCAGATCCTCGCACCGGTTGCAAAAGAAGTGATCGGCGTAGAGATCGTAGAAGAGGCTGTCGTAGCCGCAAGAGAAAATGCCAAAGCAAACGGTCTTACCAACTGCAGCTTCCTCGCCGGAGACGTACTGAAGGTGATCGACGAGATCGAAGAAAAACCAGACTTCATCGTCCTCGACCCACCACGCGAAGGAATCCACCCGAAAGCCCTGCCGAAGATTGTTGAGTCATATGGGTGTGAAAAAATGCTCTACATCTCCTGCAAACCTACTTCCCTTGCACGGGATCTGGTGGAATTTGCAAAATATGGATACCGCGTAGAAAAAGTCTGCTGCGTCGACATGTTCCCGTCGACCGTCCACTGCGAGACCGTCTGCTTACTTTCCAGAAAATAAAATCATAGAGTTCCAAAGCAGAAAGAGCTGCTGATGCGTTGAAAAACAGCGTGTCAGCAGCTTTTTTCGTGTAAAGCTGTGCTTGTGAGTTTTTTGACAAAATGCTATAATGAAGATAGTTGTTTGGCATTTTAAAGGAGAAAAGGATGAAAAAGAAAAAAATACTGGTGTGGATGACGGCTGCAGCCTGTGCGGCGGCGCTGTTAGGCGGATGCGGAAAGGCGGAAACAGAGCCTGGAAACAGCGGAAAAGAGGCAGCAGCGGACACGCAGGTAAAAAGTGATCATGAACCGGTCACGATGCTGGCTTCGTATAAGAATATGAGCGCATTTGTGGACCTGGTGCATGAGAAGTATCCGGAGATTAATCTGGAAGTAATTCCGTACAGCGGAAGCAATTTTACGAGTTACGTGTATTCCCAGCTGGTGACAGGGGATATGCCGGATATCTACATTACAAAAGCGTACGCGCCGGGACAGATGGATCTGAGCGATAGGCTGATCGACATGTCGGGCTATGGTTTTGTGGGAAATTATTCCGAGGCGAGACTGCACGATATTGCAGATAACGGAGCTATTTATCTGCTTCCGACCTATTATGACTGTCTGGGAATTACATACAATAAAACACTGCTGGAGAAAAACGGCTGGACGCTGCCGAATTCCTTCGAAGAATTAGAAGAACTGGCACCAAAAGTTGAGGCGGCCGGCTGTCAGCTTGCTGTATGCCAGATTCAGTACCCAGGCTACGGATTCCAGTATTTCTGCAACATTCTGGACACCGATTTTCTGAACACCATCGACGGTCGGATCTGGCAGAATGATTTCCTGAAAGGGAACCGAACCATTTCGGATACACCGGAAATGCAGGAAAGCATGAAAACGCTGGAAAAATGGCGTGACATCGGAATGTTGAACGGAAACGGAGATGCGAAAAGCGATGCCAATACTAAAAAGATCATGGCGGAAGGAAACACCCTCTTTCTGCTGGGCAGTGACAACAAATTCAAAGACAGTGAGACGACCGACGAATTTGAAATGATGCCGTATCTTTCGGAGGACGGTTCCAACAATGTGTATATCTTAAATGTATCCCGTTACATCGGTCTCAATAAACACCTGGAAGATGCGGGAAACGAGCAGAAACTGGAAGACGCCGTTCATGTGATGGAGGTGCTGTCCACCGTGGAGGGAATGGAAGCCTTCAACAGCTATTACGAAAATACAGGTCTGTATCCATTAAAAGACTATCAGCCGGAAGAAGGAAATGCGTATTCAAAGATCCAGAAAGATCTCGACTCCGGCTACACCGCGCCGTTTATTTACAGCGGATGGGAAAATGTGGTAGTACCGGATGGAGAAGCCATGATTTCCTATATCAAAGGTGAAAGCAGCCTGGAAGATTTGACAAACACCATCGATGGAAGCCAGCATCTGATCCAGGATAATTCGGACTCTGTTTACACAACGATTACAGAAAAAATTGACAACACAAACTGCGCGAAGCTGGTCGGCATCTGTTTTGCACAGGCAAGCGGTGCGGACTGCGCTTTGATTTCCGTCAACAAATGGTACGATCTGGAAGAAGATGAGGATCTGAATCTGGAAGGCGTCAGCGGAGAACTGTATCCGGTTCCGGTGACCGATGAAGTCATTACCTCCGTTTTTCCAACTGGCTGGAGCCGCAATATTCAGAACGTGACGCTGACCGGAAAACGGATCAAAGAACTGATGGAAAGCGGTTACGACCGGAACGGAAAAGGAGAAGTTTTCCCATATGTCTTTGCCGCACCGGAAGATTTTGAACTGGACGACGATACCGCATACACCGTTTCGATCTGCGGTGCAACAGAGGAAGTTGCAGAGGAAGGAAATCTGACCGATACCGGAATTTCGGGGCTGTCGGCAGCGGAAACGTATTTTGGTCAGTTTATGACCTTTTCGAATGACGATATTGTCTGGAAATAAAAAGAAGCTCAAAAACAGGAACAGCGTGCAAAGGAGAAAAAAATGCAGAAAAAGAAAATCATGAGTCTGGCAATGGCCGGAATTTGTACCGTTTCCTTACTGGCCGGATGCGGAAATACAAACCAGACGACAGAAGACAGCACAAAAGAAAATACAGCAGAAAGTGCAACAGAAAACACGGCGGGTTCTTCCGGAGAAGCAAGCGACAGTGAGGGAGAACACGAAGCGCTCACGATGACAGCGATGGTACCGTTCCGGAATCCAAGCCATCTGGCTGATCTGGTCCACGAAAAATATCCGGAGATCAACATTGAATTTATTCCGTACAGCGGCTTTAACGGCTCCGCTTATTCCGATGAACAGCTGAAGGCCGGTGACATGCCGGATATCTTTATCGGAAGTGTGTACCATCCGGGAGAAATCGGGGAGGACAGGCTGATCGATCTGTCCGGCTATGCCTTTACCGACAATTACACAGATCAGCGTCTGCGCGAAGTGACAGAGGACGGCTCGGTCTATGTGCTGCCGCTCTATTACAGCTGTATGGGTATCACCTACAATAAAACCCTGCTGGAAAAGAATGGCTGGGAGCTGCCGAATTCTCTGGAAGAACTGGAAGCGCTTGCGCCGAAGGTAAAAGAAGCCGGATATGATCTGGCACTTTCCCTGATTCAGTTTCCGGGCTCCGGATTCCAGTACCTGTTTGATATCCTGAGTACCGGCTATGTCAACACCATCGACGGAAGAAACTGGCAGGAGGATTTCGTTTCCGGAAAGAGTACCTTTGAAGAGAATACAGAACTGATGAAAGATCTGGATCTGCTGCAGAGATGGCATGATATCGGAATGCTGACATACAGCGGTGATCCGGAGAGTGATACGAATACCCTTGCCAAAATGGCAGAGGGAAATACGCTGTTTTTGCTTGGAAATGCAAACAATTTCAGCGGCCAGGATACGACGGATGAATTTGCGTTTATGCCGTTTCTCTCCGAGGATGGAAGCAGCAATGCCTATATTGCCAATGTGACAAAATACGTCGGACTGAACAAAAAGCTGGAAGCGGAAGGAAACGAACAGAAATTAGAAGATGCGCTTCATGTGATGGAGATCATCAGCACGGTGGACGGTATGTATTCCTTAAGTGCCGCAGAACAGAATGATGTCCTGATTCCGCTGAAGGATTTTGAGATTCCGTCCGACAGCATCTACAAGTCGATCGAGACCGACCTGAACGAAGGATATGCAGCTCCGATGATTTATGAGGGATGGGAGAATGTATCTGCAGGAGTCGGAGAAAAAATGCTTTCTTTTATGAAGGATGAGTGCACGATTGCGGATGTGGCAAAAGAATTTGATGAGGAACAGCATCTGCTCCAGGACAATTCCGAAAAGACGTATACGACCGTGACCGAAAAAATCGATGTGGAGGACTGTGCGAAACTGGTCGGTATCTGCTTTGCCAAGGCGAGCGATGCAGATCTGGCGCTCATTTCCACCAACAAATGGTATACGATGGAAGGAGATACGGCCATGAATACGAGGGGTGTGCAGTGCCCGCTG
>CAVBNJ010000233.1:0-4847 GCA_963596755.1 bacterium | reverse complement strand
CTCTGCAGAATACTGTCATATTCCCGGCAACTAACGTATGCCCTCACGTTACAGAATACTCAGACGGTTTCCCGCTTTTCCCTGTACCCTCCGTGGTCCATTTGCTGATCCGCTTTCTGTCCGGCTTCCACCTGCCCGGGCTCTCTGTGAGTGCGCTTCCAACGTTATCTCCACTTCATCGGTTTCAAATTATTTACTTGTCGCTTATGGGTCGTATTATAGTCCGCCCGCATTTATTTGTCAAGTAATTTTTTTGTCTTTTCCGGTTAAAGTCCGGTATTTTTATGATATTCCCGCGTCCACGCCGCAAGAGCTTCGTCCAGATCGCGCGGAAGCTCGACCTGCATCGCCTCGGTGATCTGGCGGTCCATCTCCCGTTTCGTTTCCGCATCCACTCTCCGCTCCGTGCACATCTGCTCGTAGGCATCCTGTCCCTTGCTCATGTAGACGGCAAACAGCCAGCTCTTTAAGGACGCTTTCGTGTGCAGCTCCTCGTTTGCTTTCTGGAAGCAGGACAGCGCTTCGTTCATCTGGAACAGGCTCGCATAGGCGCATCCCATGTTGTTGTAGATGCTTCCGGTGAACTGGCTTCCCATATTTGTCTCGTCGTCTTTCAAGTCTTTCAGCGTTTCCTGATACACCTGGATCGCATTGATATACTTTTCATGATCAACGAGATAATCGCCTTTGATCTTTTTGCGCACGATCTCCGGCTGCTCCTCGAACCGTTTCAGCCGTTCGTTCATCTCGCGGAACTGGTCGTGGGAAAGGTAATTGATTTCTTTAAAAATCGGCAGAATGAACTCGCCGATGCTCTTTCGGTCCTCCAGAAGGACGTAGAGACGCTGGTAGAGTCTCCGCAGATGAAGTTCATCCTTCATCCAGACGAGAAGCTGCTCGTTGATGATTGTCTCGTCCAGCAGATAGATGTTGTGGTACAGATAATAGCACAGCTCCTCGATCGAGTAGATGTTGGTGCTGATGTTGGAAATATAATACGGATTTTTCGCCCGTTTTACCTGACATAAAATATAGCCGCTCATCGTTTACACCTCCCCCATCGTCTCGTGCCAGATCTTGTGGCTTGCCGGGAACATATCGCCGAAGCCCAGATCCTCCGCGGTAATCTGACATGTCACCGGAGAATCGTACTCCAGGCGCAGGCGGATCCGCGTTGTCTTCGGCGGACGCTTCGGAAGTCCGTCGAGCTTCATCGTATAGCGGTTCCGTTTGCCGCTCTCCATCGAGCTCACGATAAATTCCAGCTCCTCCGTTCCGTCCAGGATCAGTTCACACTCTTTTTCTGCCTCATACCAGTTCACGCCGGCTGCGATCAGCGCATGGTACGCCGGAGAACCGTTGATGATCATCTCCATGCCGATGTTGTAGCGCACGAGATCGTTTCCGAGGAAAAGATAGCCTTTTAAGCGGCGCTCCTCCACTTTTTCGCGCGCGGAAAAGCACGCTCCCTGTGCGAACAGGTTTGTTCCGCCGAAGATTCTTCTCTGATTTTTCTTTAACTGGCGCAGGGAATTGTCTGCCCAGGCAAGATCAAACTCCTCGCTTACCAGGAAAACACTGGAATAGATTTCATTTCCCATCGCTTCTCCCATCAGATGGCAGAAATCGCGGTCGCGCTCCATCGGCTCAATCGAAAGTGCGGCTTTTGGTCCCCGTTTTACAGTCACAGTCGCCGGCTTTGTTTTACGGCTGATGGAAAGCTCGGAAAACGATGCTTCCTCATCTTTCAGGAAAAACAGACCGACTTTGCGGCTCCAGAGCTCCGGTTTCTGGTTCAGCACATGGCAGTAGAAACTCTCATCGTGCTCCTGCAGATAGGCTCTGCCGCGCGGCAGTCCGATCATTTTGTATGCCTCCCGCACATTTTCCACGAACGGGCGGGTCAGATGGCCGGTCGTAATCATCATCGCCTGGATCTGCTGGTCCGGGCGCTCGATGCCGATCATTTTCAGTGCCTCGCGAAGGAAAGTTCCGAGCACTTCGCCCGGTGTATAATCACGGTTTTCGATCTGGCAGATGCGGGATCCCATACAGATGTCGTACAGATGATCCAGCCAGACACCGTTTTCTTTCCGTGCAAACTCTTCTGCATCCGGGCCTGTTTTCCAGGTTTCCTCGTTCAGTTTTTTCGCAATGGCGGTAGGAAATTCCACGCCTTCCTCTCCCTCCTTGACCGGAAGGG
Source organism: bacterium (assembly GCA_963596755.1). Lineage (GTDB taxonomy): Bacteria > Bacillota > Clostridia > Lachnospirales > Lachnospiraceae > Fusicatenibacter. Next base: position 2,644 of record CAVBNJ010000233.1, on the reverse strand, counting down.
AGACTGCGGTGTGGGTTCCTCTGTCATAGCAGCAGAACTGGGAATATTTCTCTCCAAAATCAAATCCTAAAATCAAATTTTTCTTTTCCATGTCGTATCCTCCTGCTGCTTTGTTTCATCCACAAGTGTAAGGCAGTTCCGTACCAGCGCCTCCTGCTGCAGGTACTGGCGGAATGCTTCTTCTGCCTTTGCCGTATTGCCGAGAGCACGCGCGGCGAGCATCTGATTCAGAAGCTGGTATCTTGTTTTTCCTGCTTTTGGTTCGCCGGTCATGGAGACGGTTTTCACCTCGGATTTTCCTTCTCCCTGACTGTTCTCGAACGTCAGATAATACTCGAGCTTCTCGCCGTAGAACAGCAGAAATTCTTTCACAAAAATACCCTGATACATATTGCGCATCGGTTCGCTCTTCCATGCTTCTTCGGCATTGGTCCGGTAATGAATCGTCACCTTCGCCTCGGCTCTCTGGCGCTCCTCGATGAAAATGCGGTCGCCGATCTGGAATCCCTCTGTCATGCGCTCCGGCAGATCTTTGTAGAAGGAAAAACGGAGTCCCTGTTTCGTAAACGCAAGAAGCAGAGTTTCGGCTTCTGTTTCTTCTTTTTCAGAGAGCTGCGGTTTTGTCGAAAGATGCTTCAGCATCGCCAGACGGCAGATTTCATCCAGCTCCCATCCCTGGTTCCAGGCGCGGTCCAGATAGTCGAACATCTTGTCCTGGAGCGGCTTTCCATCCATAAAATAGTCAATGGAAAGATACGTCAGATATGCGAGAATAATATTTTCTTTTCCGCTCTGGCGGATATAGCTCTCGAGAATTTCCTGCTCCCACTTCGGATGGCTGCGCACAAAGACAGACCAGGTCAGAATCCGTTCTTCAAGCTTGTCGCTCTCCATCTGGAAACCGCGGATTTTATCCCACAGGCTGCACATATCCTCGATGGAACCGGTGAAGTAGTCGCGCAGATAGCAAAGGACAATCTCATCGTATACGCCCTGTTTTACGACGTAGGATGACAGATATAAGAGTTCCTCGTCCTCTGTGAACTCTTTTTCCAGAATCATCGCATGTGCCAGCCGGAACAGACACGAGGTTGGAATTTTCTCATAGCCGTACCGCTCGGTCAGTGCAAAAGCGCGGCTGTAGCAGCCGTAGCGCACCAGCAGTTCGATCGTGTGAACGCGGTCCACTTTGGCGTAAGCACCGTCCTCCAGTTCTGCAACTGCAGCTTCAGTCTCGCGCGCATCGGGATGCGCAAGGTAGTATTCCAGCAGTTTTTTCCGCACCATTTTCCGGTAAGCAGCTGAAAACGCATTCTCACGCGCCGCCTGCTGATACCAGGCGAGATTTTCCGCAGTAAGCTGCATATCCGCTTCCTGCTCTCCGCACAGATGCAGAAGCAGTCCCGGATTCTCGATTTCAAAGCTTCCGCATGCACGGGCCAGCTCTTCATCCTCAAACAGCGGCTCTGCGTGGTAGTTTTCTGTCACGGCATATCTTCTGCGCTGCTCATCCTCCAGAAGAATCCGTGATTTTCTGCCGTACAGGCGGATATAGGCGCCCCGTTCCGTCATCGGATACGATATTTCACCCGCCATTGCCGGATGGCAGACGATCACACGCGTGATGCGAGGATTTTCGCATGTCACATGGTACGTGAACAGCACATTGGCAATCGCTTTTGCGGTGTCCGGGTCCTCCGGTTTTCTCATGAAGGTGCGGTACAGTGCGGCGTATTCGCGGTTCATGCGGCCTTTCTGGATCTGCCGGGAGGTGAAGACCTCCATCGCCGGTCGGTAGCTCTGGAAGGTATGGCGGTCTTTCTCGCGGTTTTTGATCACATTCGCGTAGATCAGCGCTTTTTTCTGGCCTGCCAGCGTGTTGCTGTAGGAGAAATACATGCGGATGACCTGCGGGAGCACCTCGTCGAAGGACGCGTCCATTGTCTCGATATAATATTCGTACAGACGGGTGATGCGGATGTTCCTCTCCACAGCTTTTGCGTACCACGGGAAGTATTCTTTCCGCACCGGGCGGCCTTTCATGACCAGTTTGCAGATGGCTTCGAGCACTTCATCAGACGGGAACTTTTGGTAACCGGAAGTCAGAATCTCGTAGACATTCTGGTCAAAGTTTTTCATTGTCTCGGTGAGGTAAGCGGCACGTTTTAACAGTTCAGAGCTTAAAATACCCTCTCTCTGCGCGAATTTCAGCACCTGAATGGTGAACGTGGAAATCCGGCGGAGCTGTCCCTCCTGGCGGAGATAGAGCTGAGCGGCGTCGAGGTAAAGAAGCGGGCTCTTGCAGCCGCACTCATAGCAGAGTTCCATCGCATAGAGCTGGCGGGTCAGCGACTGCTGCCAGGACTCGTCTGCATCAATCGAAAGCTTCAGCAGAAAATAGCTTGCGCTCTCCTGTCGTGCAAGCGTTCCAAGACGCGATACCAGTTCCGTATGGCTGACCTCCATTTTCAGCTTCCACGCCAGATACAGATACGCTCCCTGTTTTTCTGCGGTATCCAGCAGTTCCTGATGCTCTTTTAATGCGGCAAGCGTCTCTCTTGCCTTTCCGGTTTCCTCATGGCTCTCGTACAGCCATGTTTTTCCCAGTGTCACCCAGGCAGCGTCTCCGCCGGCTTTTTCGAGC
>CAVBNJ010000232.1:0-4850 GCA_963596755.1 bacterium | reverse complement strand
GAAAGTCGTATATCATCTGAGTCATGCGAATGTGCTGCAGGAAGAGGGAGACACTATCGGTTTCGATGAAATCCAGCTTACAACGGATGACAACCGGAATCAGGATGTTGCAGAACTTCTTTCTGATGCGGATCCAGAGCTTCCGGCACCGAAGGTGGAAGAGGATGACTGCCGGATTCATGTTTTCAGCAGAGCAGCAGGCTTTGCATATACGTATCGGAAGCAGACCGGTCTGTTTGAGCAGATTTATATCGATGGCGAGGAAATTTTGGACCGCCCGATGGAACTCAATATCTGGCGTGCACCGACGGACAATGACAAGCTGATCAAACTGAAATGGTTCAAGGCGCGGTATGACCAGAGCTATGCGAGAGCGTATGAGACGAGCTGGGAGCGCGACGGCGAGAATATCTGCATCACCAGTAAAATGGCAGTGACGGCGCCGGTGGTACAGCCGGTACTCCGCATGGAGACAACATGGACGATCCGGCCGGATGGTCTGATCACAACGAAAATGCAGGTGGAAAAAGATATGGAATTTCCATTCCTGCCGCGGTTTGGCCTCCGCCTTTTCCTGAACAAAAATATGGATGAGGTCACCTATCTTGGCATCGGACCGGATGAGAGTTACGTGGATAAGCATCACGCAGGAAGTCATGAGATCTTCCGGAAAAAAGCAGCAGATCTGCATGAAGACTATATCCGTCCGCAGGAAAATGGAAGCCACTGTGACTGCGATTATGTGAAGGTGGAGAGTGACACGGCGGTTCTGACGGCAGCGGGAACGAAAACGTTTGCCTTCAATGCATCACCGTACACCGCCGAGGAGCTGACCGAAAAACGTCACAGCTACGAGCTTGTGCCGTGCGGAAGCACTGTGCTCTGCCTCGACTATGCGCAGAGCGGCATCGGATCAAACAGCTGCGGACCGGCTCTTCTGGAGCAGTATCAGCTGAATGAAAAGAACTTTACTTTTGAACTGAATCTGATGATCCGTAAGAAATAGAGGAGAAGACCGGAGCTTTTTTGCGGCTCCGGTCTTTTTGACAAAACAGGAGAAATGTGCGGCATGAAGAACATCAGCATGATGATAAAGCCGGTTTCCGGACTCTGCAATATGAACTGCGCGTACTGCTTTTACTGCGATGAAGCCCAGAAGCGGGAGAAGGGCTGTTACGGGCAGATGAGTGAGGAGACACTGAAAAATGTGATCCGGAAGACAATGCTTTCGGCGGACGGTGTCGTGAGCTATACATGGCAGGGCGGGGAGCCGTCGCTTCGCGGGCTTGATTTTTTCCGAAAGGCCGTGGAACTGCAGAAGAAATATAACCGGAACGGGGTACGGGTGTTCAATGCGTTTCAGACAAACGGATATGCGATTACAGAGGAATGGTGCGAATTTTTCCGGGGAAATCATTTTCTGATCGGCCTTTCCGTGGACGGCACGCAGGAATTTCACGATGCATTCCGACGCGGGGCGGATGGCGGCGGCACGTATGATCGTGTGAAAAGAACGGCGGATCTGTTTTCTAGGATGGGTGTGGAGTTTAACGTTCTGACGGTGGTGACATCGCAGCTGGCGGAGCACACGAAAGAGGTTTACGAATCTTACCGGAGAAACGGGTGGCAGTTTCAGCAGTATATTGCGTGTCTTGATCCGTATGGAGAAAGAAAGGGAGAGAGGCCGTATTCGCTCCTGCCGCTGCAGTACGGGCAGTTTCTGTCAGAGCTTGCCAGGCTTTGGTACCGGGATCTGCAAAAAGGGCGTCAGCCCTATATCCGTCAGTTTGAAAATTATGTCGGTATGGCAGCTGGGTACCGGCCGGAATCGTGCGAGCAGTGCGGCATCTGCGGTGAGCAGTATGTCGCGGAGGCGGACGGCAGCATCTATCCATGCGATTTTTACGTGATGGATGACTGGTATCTGGGAAATCTGAACCGTGACCGGCTGGATGCAGTGGATGCAAAGCGGCTGGAAAAATCCTTTATCGGGCGATCGGCACCGGGTGTGAAATGCCGGGAATGTCGTTTCTTTTCTTTGTGCCGCGGAGGCTGCATGCGGAACCGGACGAAGGACGGAGATGGAATATATCAAAATGATTTCTGCGAAGGATACCAGCTCTTTTTCGGGCAATGGTACGATACATTTGCAGAACTTGGACAGAAGGTAAGAGATGGGAGAGGATAAGACATGAAAAGACAAGTTGTATTTCTGATGACAGATACCACGAGAAAAGATATGGTAGGATGCTATGGAAACGAAAAAATGAAGACGCCGAATCTGGACCGGCTGGCGGCGGAGGGCATTCGATATGAGAACGCCTATACATGCCAGCCTGTATGCGGCCCGGCGCGGAGTGCGATTTTTACGGGAACTTTTCCGCACACGAACGGCATGGTGACAAACAGCATTGCGATGGGGGATAATGTAAAGACGATCGGACAGCGCCTGAGTGATCATGGAATCGCATGCGGCTACATTGGAAAATACCATCTTGACGGCGGCGATTACTTTGGAAACGGCAGATGCCCGGAAGGGTGGAATCCGGATTACTGGTATGATATGAAAACGTATCTGAATGAACTGAGTGATGCGGATAAAGTGCGCTCACGGGATCCGAAAGAGGCGTATAAAGAAGGCTTTTCAGAGGAGTTTACGTATGCGCACCGCTGTTCGGACCGGGCAATCCGGTATCTCGAAGAGTTTCAGGATCAGGACTTTTTCTTAACCGTTTCCTACGATGAGCCGCACGGACCGTCGCTCTGCCCGGCGCCGTTCAACCATATGTATGACGGATTTAAGTTTGAGCACAACCCGAGTTTCCAGGATGATCTGTCGAAAAAGCCGTTCATGCAGCGGCTGTGGGCGGGAAAGAATCTGTATGCATCCGAAGAGAAGATCAATCAGGCATCGGATGGACTGTCGCTGTTTCTGGGATGCAATTCGTTTGCCGATTATGAGATCGGGCGCGTGCTCGACAAGATCCGACAGGTTGCACCGGATGCGCTGGTCATTTTTACTTCGGATCACGGCGACATGCTGGGAGCACACCGGCTGTTTTCGAAAAATGCAGCAGCCTACAAAGAAGTAGCAAACATTCCGCTGATCATCAAGGGCGGAGCTGCCGGCTGTGTCGAGGAGGCCCCGGCATCCCATATTGATCTTGCGCCGACGATTATGGAATACTTCGGGCTGCCGGTTCCGAAGCTGATGGAGGGAAAGAGTATGCTTTCTCAGATTCAGGACCCGTCCGTGAAGATCAACGATGAGGTTTATACAGAATTTACCCGTTATGAAGTGGATCACGACGGTTTCGGCGGTCTGCAGATCATGCGTGCAGTGACTTCGGACCGGTACAAGCTGGTCCTTCACCTCTGCGATACGGATGAATTTTACGATATGCAGGAGGATCCCTATGAAATCCACAATCTGATCGACGACGAGCGGTATACGGAAGTTCGAAATGAACTGCACGACAAGCTGATCGCACATATGAATGATACGCGGGATCTCTATCGCGGTTATCAGTGGGGGATGCGTCCGTGGAGAACGGATTTCATACCGAACTGGGAGAATGAGGGATATACGAGACAGCGCGAAAACGAGGAATACGAGCCGCGGCAGCTCGACTATGACACAGGGCTTCCGATGGAGACGGCGGTAAGAAAGAAAAACTGACTTATAGTTTTTCGTGCAGAATCAGCGCGGAGATGGTAGAATAGTTACAACAGAAAAAACGAGGTGAAGAAAACAATGGAGTCAAAACGTAAGGTACTGCAGAAACTGTTCCTTTCCACGCTGTATTTGAGTGCGTTTACGTTCGGCGGCGGTTATGTGATTGTGACGCTGATGAAGAAGAAGTTTGTGGATGAGTATCACTGGATTGAGGAGAACGAGATGCTCGATCTGGTGGCAATTGCGCAGTCATCTCCGGGGCCGATTGCGGTGAACGGGGCGATTGTTGTCGGCTATAAGCTGGCGGGGCTTCTTGGTGTGCTGGTGGCAATCATCGGAACAATCATTCCGCCGTTTCTGATTATTTCCGTGATTTCGGTCTGCTATCAGGCGTTCCGGGACAATTTTTTTGTAAGCCAGATGCTCCTTGGCATGCAGGCGGGCGTCGGGGCCGTGATTGCGTCGGTGACGTATGAGATGGGAGCGGGCGTTGTGAAAGAAAAAGACAAGCTGTCGCTGGTGATTCTTGTCGGGGCATTTGCGGCGGCGTGCTTCTTTAACGTAAATGTGATCTATATTGTTCTGGTCTGCGGCGCCATCGGTGCAGTGCGGACGATTCTGGCGAAAAGGAGGGGAAAACAATGATTTATCTTCAATTATTTTTAAGCTTTTTCCAGATCGGCCTGTTCAGCTTCGGCGGAGGCTACGCGGCAATGCCGCTGATCCAGGGACAGGTGGTGCAGGGCCACGGCTGGCTTTCGATGTCGGAGTTCACCGACCTGATCACCATCTCACAGATGACGCCGGGACCGATTGCGGTCAATTCGGCGACCTTCGTAGGCAGTAAAATCGCAGGCATTCCCGGAGCACTCGCGGCGACGTTTGGATGCATTCTGCCGTCATGTATTCTCGTCACATTGCTTGCGAAACTCTATTTAAAATACCGCGAAATGGCAATGCTTCAGGGCATCCTCCACTCCCTCCGCCCGGCGGTTGTGGCGATGATTGGTTCCGCGGGCATTTCGATTTTGATTACAGCATTCTGGGGCAGCGAAGGAGACACTGTGATCCGGCTGGCGCAGACGAACTGGAGTCTTGTGGTGATCTTTATCATCTGCCTTGTCCTGCTGCAGAAAGGCAAAAAGAACCCAATCTTTGTGATGGTGCTGGCCGG
>CAVBNJ010000231.1:0-4874 GCA_963596755.1 bacterium | reverse complement strand
CTTATTTGACTGCTCCGGCTACAACACCGTTGATGATCTGTTTCTGCAGTACAACGTACAGAATCAGGATCGGGATGACGCAGAGCAGAAGACCTGCCATGATGGTTCCGTAATCTGCGGAGTAGGTTCCGTAGAAGCTGTAGGTGGAAAGCGGCAGAGTCAGCAGCTTTTTGTCGGTCAGCACCAGGGACGGCAGAAGGAAGTCATTCCAGAATGCCATCGCATTCATGATTACCATGGTGGAAATGATCGGCTTTAACAGCGGGAACACGATGCGGAAGAAGGTCTGGGTGTGGGTACAGCCGTCGATGTAAGCGGCCTCCTCCAGTGCCAGCGGGATACTTCCGCGGATGAATCCGTGGAACATGAACACGGACATCGCCATCGAGAATCCGGTGTGCATGAAGATCAGGGTAACTCTGTGGTTCAGAATATTTAAGGTTCCGCCATATACGCTGACGAGCGGGATCATGATTGCCTGGAACGGGATGATCATGGATGCTACCATCAGAGCGAAGATGATGTTGGAAACTACGTTTACATTGCGGACAATGTAGTAAGCAAGCATGGCTGCCAGTACGGTAACCAGGATGGTTGCGGTTGCAGTTACAAAGAGAGAGTTCTTGAACGCGTTCAGGAAGTTCATCTGGGTAAATGCTTTTACAAAGTTGTCAAACGAAAGACCTTTGATCGTGAACAGCCAGGAGAACGGGCTCTTGATGATATCCCGTTTCTGTTTTAAGGAGTTGATGATAACCATCACAAACGGGAACATAAATGCGCAGAACACAAGGATCAGAAGGATCATGGAAACTGCATCTGTTATTTTTTTCTTTGTTCCGCCAATTTTTTTCTGATTCATTATGCTTCAACCTCCCTCTTCTTGGTGGTGTATACCTGAATACCGCTGATGCAGGCTACGATAATAAACAGGATAAAGGCTTCTGCCTGGCCGACACCGAACTGTCTCGATGTGAACGCTTTTTCATACACATGCATCGCTGCCATCTCAGTTGTTCCGTACGGAGCACCGCCGGTTAAGGACAGGTTGACATCGTATACCATGAAGGCACGGGACAGAGTCAGGAAAAGGCAGATGGTAACGGAGGACATCATCAGCGGGAAGATAATGTTTTTCATCTTGACCCAGCCGGATGCACCGTCGATGCTTGCCGCCTCGAGAACATCCTCGGAAAGTCCCATAAATCCGGCAACGTAGATCAGGATCATGTATCCGACGAGCTGCCATACCGAAACGAGAACGAGTGCTGCAAACGCCTTGTTCGGGGTGGAAAGCCAGGAAATCTCAAACAGGCTCCAGCCTGTGGTCTCACCGATGCTGACAAAAACACGGGAGAATACGAACTGCCAGATGTATCCGAGTACGATACCGCCGATCAGGTTTGGGGTAAAGAAGCCGGCACGGAAGAAGTTCTGTCCTTTGATTCCGCGGGTCAGAAGGTATGCCAGCAAAAAGGCAATCACATTGACCAGAAGTACAACGGCGATCACATATTTAAAAGTTAACAGCAGGGATTTCCAGAACTGCACATCTCGCATAACGGCTGCGAAGTTGGAAAGTCCTACAAAGTTTTTCACGCTGGAAACACCGTTCCAGTCGGTTAAGGTCAGGTAAATACCGTAGACAAACGGTACCATGACGACTGCCAGGAAACAGAACAGGCCCGGCAGCGCAAATACACAGAAATCTTTTCCTTTGCTGCTTGATTTCATTTTCGTTCCTCCTTCATATCCTTCGGCTTACTGCTCATCCCAGTATGCCTGGATGGAATCCATCAGTTCCGCACGGTCACTTCTTCCGGCCAGATATTTCTGCATTGCTGCACCAAGCACTGCCCAGTGATCGTTCGGCACGATGGCAGATGCGTTGAAGGCTTCGCCGTTCTGTACTTTCTCGTAAATGTCACGGCTTAACGGATCGCTTGGCTCATTCGGATTGTTTTTAAACGGCGGGATCAGGCTGCAGGTCTTTACAACCATCTGCTGTCCGATTTCACTGTATACGAGCCAGTTCAGGAACTCTTTTGCGGCTGCTTTCTGATTGTCGGTTGCCACGATGTTGTCCAGCATGATCTGTTTGGACGGGGATGCCTGAATCTTGCTGTTGACAAAGTCGTCCGGATCGTTGTTCATAAAGTATGGAAGGAAACCGTACTCGTCGGTTGTCTCGGCTCCTGCCTCCTCGAGGTTCGGCCATGCCCAGTTTCCGTTGAACCAGAATGCGGTTTTTCCGTCTGCCAGGTCGATTGCCATCTCATCGTAGTCAGCGCCGAGCGGGTCGCCTTTTGCTACGTTGTACTCTTTTAAGAGGTCAAATGCGTTCAGGAACTCATTCATGCGGCTGTAGTCCGGCAGATATAAGCTTCCGTCTTTCAGCTCGTTGATTACTTCTGCGGCACCGTCAGAGGTTCCGTCGTATGTCTCGTAAATGTACTGTAACTGATGTGCTCCAAGAGACCAGTCTTCTTTTGCCATGGAGATCGGATTCTTCATACCGTTGTCGCGGAGGCTCTGAAGAAGTGCTGCAAAGTCGTCCTGGGTTTTGATCTCGGACGGATCGAACTCGGTTCCTAAGGTATCTTCAATCACGCTCTTGTTGTAGATGATACCGCGGCCCTCGATACAGAGCGGGAAGCTGTAAACTTTTCCGTTGATTTTGGTCAGGTACTCTTCTGCCTCGCCGGTCCATGCTTCATCGCTTAAGTCGGCAGCTTTTTCCTCGGCCAGGGCGATAACGTCGGTCGTATCAAGAATGGAAAGTGTCGGCGGATTTCCGGAGTTGTAGAGGCTGACAACCTTGGTATAAGGGGAATCACCGTCCGTTACCGGCATGATTTCAATATGTACGCCTGCTTTTTCTTCGAATACCTTGGCAACCTCTTCCAGTGCTGTCTGGATCTCGGCTTTCGTGTTCATGATTACGATGCTCGTTCCATTCAGAGATGTGTCGTAATTGAAGGTATCGGTGGTCATGTCGATCGGCTCTTCTTCTTTTACTGCGTTCGGATCGTCCGGATCACTTGCAAAGCCGAAGGTGCATCCGGTCAGTGCTGATGCAAGAAGCACACCGGACATTCCAAGAGCTGCCGCCCTGGCACTTAATTTCTTTCTCATGAAAAGTTCCTCCTGTCATCGTCGGGCAGATGTGTCTGTCCCTCGTTTGCGTAACCGGTAAAGTAACCGGTTACTTTCGTTGTCTTTATGATAGCATCGCATCCCAATTTCGTCAATATTTTCTTTACTTTTCGTGATTTTCCATAATTTTGTTTTCCGGTTTTGTGAAGTTTTTACAAAACCGGTTACTTAACCGATTCCCTGCTTGTCCGTACAGTCTGGAAATGATATACTATATTTAATTACACAGTGATTTTTTCTGAAATCTTACAGGATTTACGCAACTCTTTCGAAAGGAATGATACCCGATATTATGGCACGAAAAAAGACCGTAACTTTTAATGATATTGCGCAGTACACGCATTTTTCCAAGACAACGATTTCCCGGTACTTCAACAATCCGGATTCGCTGACGCCGGAAAACCAGCAGATTATTGCGGATGCGCTGGACAAACTGAATTATAAAGAGAACAAAGTGGCAAAAATTCTCGCAAACGGACAGACGGAATTCGTCGGCGTCCTGATTCCGAGTCTTTCCATGAACTACTATTCTGAGATGCTGAACCAGATTCTCGCTTCCTATGAGAAATACGGCTACAAATTTCTCGTCTTCGCCGGAAACGGCCACAACGAGACGGAACGCCGCTATATTCAGGAGCTGATGTCGTATAAAATTGAGGGGCTTATCGTCCTCTCCCACACGCTCTCCTCCCGCGAACTCTCCGATCTGCAGATTCCGATTGTTGCAATTGAGCGTGAGGATCAGTTCATCAGCAGCGTCAACACGGACAACTACCTCGGCGCGTACGAGGCGACCTCGCTTCTCATTCACAACCACTGTGATGTCCTGATTCACCTGAACTCACCGACCGCAGAGAATGTACCTGCCTACCGCCGTCTCGCCGGTTTCCAGGATGCCTGTGCAAAAGCGGATGTTCCAAATGAGATTATCATCCGCGATTTCGGTCTCTCTTATCAGGAGGCCGCCACACCGCTGCAGGAGATTTTTGAAAGGATTGAGACGAAGTATGCCGGAAAGAAAAAGGGCATTTTTCTCTCGAACGATGACCACGCGAACATTCTCTTAAATCTTCTGATCCGCAAATACCACACGCTGCCGGATGACTATGAGCTCATCGGCTTCGACGGCGCGCCGATCTCCGAACAGGCAATTTACCCGATCAGCACGGTCGGCCAGCAGATTGACCAGATTGCCGCGGAGGCTGTTTCTCTTCTCGTCTCCCAGATGCAGGAACGGAAAAAACGCCATCCAGTGCCGCTTGCCGAGCCGGTTCACAAGACCATCCCGCCGCTTCTGATCCAGCGCCAGACGACAACGTGATCTTAAAATTTTAATTTACGCAAAAAAAGTGCCATCTTTTTACAGATGACACTTTTTTTCTGTTCTATCTTCAGTTCTGTCCGTAATAAGCGTTTGCACCGTGTTTGCGGTAATAATGTTTGTCCTGCAGCTCCTGCGGTGCCGGCTGGATTCTCGGGTTGATCGTCTCCGCGCGGTATGCCATTTTGGCAACCTCTTCGAGAACAACGGCGTTGTGAACGGCTTCGTGTGCGTCCTTGCCCCAGGTGAATGGGCCGTGGTTTTTGCAGAGGACAGCCGGAACAGCTTTCACATCTTTTCCCATGCGTCTGAACTCATTGACGATCAGATGGCCGGTGTTCTCTTCATACGCCTCATCGATCTCATCTTTTGTCAGGCAGCGCAGGCACGGTACTTC
>CAVBNJ010000230.1:0-4905 GCA_963596755.1 bacterium | reverse complement strand
GCAACTGAGTTCGCAGAAAAAGACTGGTACAAGACCATGAAAAAGACAATGTACATGGAAGAGCTGATCCGCCGCCACGGCGCGATTATGGATCAGTACGATCCGGACAAGCAGGTCGGCATGATCGTCGATGAGTGGGGCACCTGGTACGATGTAGAGCCTGGAACGAACCCGGGATTCCTGTACCAGCAGAACACAATGCGTGATGCGCTGGTAGCCGGCATCAACCTGAATATCTTCAACAAACACAGCGATCGTGTCAAGATGGCAAATATCGCGCAGATGGTCAACGTTCTGCAGTCCATGATCCTGACCGAGGGTGAGAAGATGGTCAAAACGCCGACCTACCATGTTTTCGATCTGTACAAAGCACATCAGGACAACGAACTGCTGGCAAGCTCTCTGGAGACCGAGCAGGTTGGTCTGGAAGAAGAGTATATGGTTCCGAACCTGACCGAGTCTGTTTCCATAGATGCAGACGGCGTACTGCATATCACCATGACGAATGTGGATCTGGAAAACGCATATCCGGTAGAGACAACAATCCTTGGAAGAAAAGCAGGAGAGATCAAAGCTGAGATCGTAACAGGCCAGATGCAGGATAAAAACACCTTTGAAGCACCGGAAACCGTCGGCGTTCAGAACTTTACCGGCGTACAGGCAACGGAAGAGGGAATTTCCTTCACGATTCCGGCATGCAGCGTGCTTCATATCGCAGTAAAATAAGGAATTTTAAGTCCTGGAGGATTTCGATGGACGGAAATACCAGAATCTGTAAAAAATGCCTGCTTCGTGAGATGGACGAGGCAGGCTTTTTTCAGAACATGTATGATTATATTGCGCGGATTCCAGAGGATGATAAGGCATCCGATGATGAATACGAGCGCAGACTTTCAATCTGCAGAGAATGCGAAAAACTACTGTCAGGCATGTGCCGCATGTGCGGCTGCTATGTGGAAATGCGCGCAGCCATTGCCGTGCGGGAGTGCCCGGGGAAGAAGTGGTAAAAAGAAAAACCTCACACAGAGGAGACGATCTGGAATCGTTTTTCTGTGTGAGGTTTTTCTTTAAGAATGAACAGCTTCCGTTTCCGGAGCAACCTTCGGATCTTTAAAATATCGTGTCAGCTTCGGTACGGAGACAAACAGTGTCAGAAACTCCGCAACCGGAATGGAGAGCCACACCCCGTTGGTACTGAGCACCAGCGGCAGAAGCAGCGCGGAGAGTACGATAAAAACGAAAGTGCGCAGAAACGAAATCAGCGCAGAAGTCTTTCCGTCCGACAGCGCAGTGAAAATACCGGAGGCAACAATATTGGTACCGCAGAACAGGTAGGCAATCGAGAACAGATAACCGCCGTGGCGGGTCAGTTCAAAGCCGTAGGTGCCCCGCTGCATGAAAACAGCGGAAATGACCGGAGAACCAAAAGCAGCCACGAGCGCAATGACAACAGAGCTTGCGGCAACGAAGCGGATGCTGATACGGTAAAGCTTGATCAGGCGCTTTTTATTGCGGCAGCCGTAGTTAAAACTGAACACAGGTGCAACGCCGATACTGTAGCCGAGATACAGAGCAACAAAGAGAAACTGTCCATACAGAATCGCCGTGATGGCGGCAACTCCGATTTCTCCTTCGAGTTTCAGCATCAGCATATTGAACAGATACGTAACAACGGCAGCGGAAAGGTTGCTGACCATCTCGGAGGAGCCGTTGAAGCAGCTGCTGGAGAGCAGGCCCTTGGAAAATTCCGGGCGGGTGAAACGAAGGCCTTTGCGTGCAAAAGCGAAATACAAAATACCGACGACAGCCGGGATGCACTGACCAAGGCCGGTGGCGAGAGCGGCACCGGAAACACCGAGGTTCAGCGGCACGACGAAAATGTAGTCAAGAATCATATTGGCGATACCCGCGGATACTGTAAGAACAAGTCCAAGGCCAGGCCGTCCAGCCGTGACAAAGAAGGACTGGAACAGCGCCTGCAGAAGACAGGCCGGGGCGAAAAACAGGATGGTCCGCAGATAAGAAATGCCGTAATCCATCAGCACCGGCGTCGCGCCGAGCAGACCGCAGATCTGACGGCAGAACAGATTGCCGAGCACTGCGCCCAGCACACCGATAATCAGCGTTGTAAGTGCGAGAGCGGAAAAGTTGCGGTTCGCTTCTTCGTGTTTTCCCTGCCCGATCTTCGCAGCGACAACGGCACTGCCTCCGGTACCGAACATGATACCGACGGCGAGAAGAATGCTGACGGCAGGATAAACAATATTGACAGCGGAAAGCGCCATGCTGTCGACATACTGTGCGATGAAAAATCCATCTACAATACTGTAGAGCGACATGAAAATCATCATGATAATCGACGGAAAGGCAAACTTCAGCAGAGAGCCGAAGTTGAAATCTTTTGCGAGTGACTGACTCATAGTAATAGAAAAACCTCCTGTGTGATATTAGGAAAGCCCGTGCAGGGCAGACTGTCTTCTATTATATAGGAGAGAGCGGTGCTTTCGTCAAGGGAGAAAATGTGAAAAATAACAAAAATTCAGGAAAAAAGAGCCTGGGCCGGGAGAAAGTACAAGAATTGCCGTAAAAAGCATAAGATAGACAACAATCCAGACGATTTTTCGTGTAAGATAAAAATGGATTCTTATTTATTAGAGACAAAGGAAAAGGGTTTTTACGAAAAGAAAGGAGAAGAGAAGGTATGACAAAGGTACTGGTAATCTGTGACGACGTATGGCACCCGGGGGAAGTGATCATGCGCGGACTGAAAGGGGTAGGAGAAGGCGAGATCA
The DNA here is from genome assembly GCA_963596755.1 of bacterium. GTDB lineage: Bacteria > Bacillota > Clostridia > Lachnospirales > Lachnospiraceae > Fusicatenibacter. Next base: position 2,113 of record CAVBNJ010000230.1, on the reverse strand, counting down.
CCTTCGACTTTGTGATGGATGCAAAAGATATTCTGACGCCGGAAATGCTGAAGACTTACGATGTGGTCATGAACTGCAAAACCGATAATCTGACCGGTGCAAATACAGCGCCGTGGTTTGAGGATGGCGTGACGGAAGTCGGAGTAGAAGAATTGGAACAATACGTACGGGAGGGAGGCGGATTCCTCTCCGTGCATGCGGGAAACACGTATGGAGAAAAGACATGCCCGAAGTATGCGGCATTTATCGGAAACAGCTTCGTAAAGCATCCGCCGCGCTGTGAAGTAGAGCTTCAGATCGTGAAAGATCATCCGGTAGCAGCAGGCGTGAAAAACTTTAAAATTCGTGACGAGCATTACGAGATCGACCACATTGCGCCGGATGCCGATATTTTTCTCGAATCTGTATCCGAAAGCGGCGGAAGACAGACTGCCGGTTACACAAGAAAAATGGGCGAGGGCAGAATCTGTGTGCTGACACCGGGCCATATTCTTGCTGTGTGGGAAAATGAGAGCTTCCGGAAACTGCTGGTACAGGCGATCGAATGGTGCAAAAAAGAAAGATAGAGGGGAAACAACATGGGAGAAACGGTATTTATCACAGGAGCAGACCGCGGTGTCGGCTTTGAACTGACCCGCTGCTTTCTGCAGAATGGGGACAGAGTTTTTGCCGGCCAGTTTATGGCACGCTGGAAAGGACTCGAGGAACTGAAAAAAGAATACCCGGACACGCTGGAAATCATTCCGCTCGATGTGTCCGATGAAGCGTCGATCATCCGTGCGGCAGAACTCACCGCCCAGAAGACAGATCATATTGATCTGCTGGCGCAGGTCGCAGGCATTACCGGTTTTGTGCAGGATCATGAAAAAATGATGCGGATTCTGCGGACAAACGCGATCGGACCGGTCTGCATGACAGAGCATTTCCTTCCGCTGATGAAGCAGGGCAGAAAGCGCCTTTGCTACGTTTCTTCGGAGGCGGGAAGCGTTTCGGTAGCGCACCGCACGGAGGATGCCGGTTACTGTCTGTCCAAAACGGCCCTCAACATGGCGATCCGCATGATGTTCAACACGCTGCGGGAAGAGGGGTACACCTTCCGCATTTACCATCCCGGCTGGGTGAAATCGTATATGATGGGCGATACAAAATCGACAGAGGGCATCTACGAGCCGGAGGAAGCTGCACGAGCCGCCTTTGCAGATTTTGAAAAAGACCGCCCGTGCGAGGATGTTCTGATGATGACAGATGTCAAAGGTGAAATCTGGCCGTTTTAGCGAGGAGGGAAAACATGAATCGAACTATATTATTTTCAGAGATGATGAGTGAAAAATCCCGCCGTGCGGCTGCGGATTTTGTGGAAAAGGGAGATATCGTTTACGCACTTGGCGGAAAACAGAATCCGGCTGTGCCGGAGGGCGTAAAACTGCTTGCAGCAGACCGGACCGATCCGGAATCAATTGCACAGGCGGCAGCAAGCATCGCAGAAGATCATATCGATCTGCTCGTGCTTTCCAACGGCGTGCATGGAGACGCGGACGGAACCATCCGCGGCCATCACAGCATGGTGGTGATGGAGCAGGTGATGGACGAGAATCTGGCATGTAATCACTTCCTGACAGAGGCGGTGCTGCCGAAGATGAAAGCGGGCGGCATGAAACGCATCGCCGTACTGACCGAGACAAAGGCCAGCAACAATGAGACAAAAGAGACGGAAGACTTTGCATACGCCATGTCGGCAGCAGCAACCAATATGATGCAGCACATCCTTTTCAACCGCCTGCGCCCGGAGGGATTTACCTTCCGGAATTTTGCCGATGACGGAGTGTCAGGAGGTATGCGCGCAGCAGACTATTTTCTCAGAAATCTCTGTGATGACCCGAATGATGCATATATTCATTCAGATGAAAACCGGCTTGTCATGCGGAATGCCTGGTTAAAAGAAATTCCGTGGTAAACAAAACGGTAAATAAAAAATTCACAAACTTTTTCAATTATCCTCTTGACCATGACGCTACGTCACCCATTATAGTGGGGTTACAACAAGATGAAATGACATAAAACTGACAATACACATCATGAAAAGAAGAGGAGAAAAAGCATGAAAGTATTAGTA
>CAVBNJ010000229.1:0-4912 GCA_963596755.1 bacterium | reverse complement strand
TTCCGGTACCTGAATCGAAAGTGTAATCGTAAAATCATACCGCAGATTCATCAGTTCCACGTAATTCTGCACATACTGGATTTCATCCTGCACCGTCACAAGAAACGTTTTCCACCGCATATTGTAGTGAAGCATCTCACCAAGCGCTGTCACCGAATCGGAAATTGCGTACTGCTCCTCAATTTCCGCCATCATTTTGATCGATTCCAGTACATTATAAATAAAATGCGCATTGATTTGGTTCTGCATCGCGCGGATTGCCGTGTCTTTTAAGACCGCTTCGCGCTTCACACTCTCCTCGTTCTGTTTCTGGATTCGCTCGAGCATGCCGTTCAGGCCGTAGCTCATTTCCCGCATCTCTTCTGCCTGGTAATTGTGTTTAAATTTCGCCTCTCCGCCGTCAATCTGGCGCATCGTGGCAAGAATATCATAAAATTCCTTCAGCAGCTTCCGCACAAGCACATTGACCACCACAATCAAAAGCAGTCCGAAAACAGAAATTTCAATCAGCATCCGATGCTGCTTTTCCAGAATATTTCCGGTCGCATCATCGATGTTCGTCAGCGTCACCAGCATTCCATTGACCTGTTCTACGTTCCGCAGTACGATTGCCACATTCTCCTTGCCGACAACTGCGCTCTGCTGACTTTCTTCTCCCTTCCGGATTCCCGCCTGGAACAGAATCAGTCCGCGGTACTCCTGCCATTTGCAGGCCGCCGTCGTTTTATCGCAGTCGTACAGCTTTTTATCTTCATCCACAAAGCAGGCCCAGCTGCTGTTATCCGACCGGTAAATCTCAGGGAAGACATCTGTCATACGCATGGAAACTTCGATGATTCCGAGCCTTCCGCCGTTTTTATCTTTCAGCTCCTGCACATACGTCATCAGATGCGGACCTGTTTTTTCTTTTCCCGTTTCTATATCCTTTTCCGGCAGATCAAAAAACCACTGACTGCCGCCCTGAAATCTCCGGTACCAGGAACAGCTTCTCAATTTTCCCTGCTGGTACAGAATCGGCGGCTGCTCCTCAAAATCATCTGTCATCGCAAAAACACGGATCTGATACAGCTCCGGCATTGACTCCTGCATTTTGTCGATGATACTGACGCTGCTGTTCTGAAACTGACGGTAATACGTCTCGGAAATCGGATCTCCGACCCGGACACGCAGAAGGTAATCCTCCAGCGGCTCGTATTCTGCCAGTGTATCGACAATCATCGAGCACGACCTTGCCTTTGCATTGATCGAGGCGCAGACAAGATCCGTCTCTGTCACCGCCTCGTTCACACTGTGATCCACCGCATTCTTTTTGATGCTCCAGAAGCCGAATGCGATCAGTGCAAAAACCGGTATAAAGATACAGAGCAGGGTCGTAATGACAAATTTTTGATTCAGTTTCAGTCCTCGAAACCAGTCCAGCATCTTTTCACCCCCTGTTCTGCTTCTCCCCCGATCCACTTCCATCAATTTTACCAGTTTTCTTTTCAGAAATCAAATTTTTCTGGCAAAAATTGCTCGTTTTTATTCAAAAAAACAGGAAAGACGGCACACTTTTGAAAAATGTACCGTCTTCCTGTTCGCAAGACTCATATGTTACGCAAGGCATCGTTTTGGAGGAACAGCCTTCGTATCGTTTTTTATACCGTCGTCAGATCCCAAGGCTCGTAAATCTTCGGCACATCGCTGATCAGACGTTTGGTATACGCTGCGGTCGGGTGGAGAATGACTTCTTCTGCCGGACCCGATTCTACAAATTTTCCATGCTCCATAATGTAAACATTATCGGATACATAGTAGGCAAGACCGATATCATGGGTAATAAAGATAATGGTCATGTTGATCTCATCGCGCAGTTTCAGCAGCATGTCGAGGATCGTTGCACGGGAGCAGGCATCGATCATGGAGGTCGGCTCGTCGGCAAGCAGGATCTTCGGTTTCAGCAGGAAAATACGTGCGATCATCAGTCGCTGCATCTGGCCTCCGGAAAGCTCGAATGGATATTTATTCGTCAGCTCTGCGTATTTCAGGTTTACAAAGCTGCAGGCCTCCGTCATCAGACGCTCTTTTTCTTCTTTCGGCAGATCCTTGTCGCCGCGCATGTTGATGCAGTCGAGCAGAACGGAATCTACACGTTTGAACATATTATAGGAAGCGAATGGATCCTGGAAGATTGCCTGGATTCCTTTCCAGTACTCTTTTTTCTTCTTTCCATTCGAAATATCTCTTGGTTTTCCCTGGAAATCAATCTCTCCCTCGGTTACGCTGATCAGTCCGAGCAGCATCTTGGAGAGCGTTGTTTTTCCGGAACCGGACTCGCCTACGATCGAGACAAATTCGCCCTCGTGGAAGTCAAAGTCTACATGATCTACGGCAACGGTTTTGGTATCACCAAAGCCAAATACTTTTGTTACGCCTCTTCCGGAAAGGCATGGTTTCTGATTTTTACTGTCATACATTTGCATACACCTCCCGAATCTTTCTCTCAGACATCAGGCAGCGGTACTCTCTTCCGTTCGGCAGCTCGATGGTTTCCGGTTTCATACCGCGGCAGGTCGGCTGTGCATATGGACAGCGGTCTGCGAAGCGGCAGCCTTCCGGCGGATGTTTCAGGTTCGGAGGAGTTCCAGGGATCGCGGTCAGCTTCTGCTCACGAACACCTTCCTCCGGAACGATGATGGATCCCATCAGACCTTTGGAGTACGGATGCAGCGGATCGAATACCATCTCTTTTGCGGTACCTTTTTCTACGATCTGGCCGGCATACATAACCATGATATCATCGGTTACGTTGTAAAGCAGCGGCAGCTCGTGTGTGATGAAGATCATGGATTTGATGAATCCTTTTTCCATCAGGTCACGCATCATCTTGATAACCATCTTCTGGGAAGTTACATCCAGCGCGGATGACGGCTCATCGGCGATCAGTACCTTCGGAGAAAGGATGGTGGAAATTGCAATTACGGTTCTCTGTTTCATACCGCCGGAAAGCTCTACGGCGTGTTTCTGCAGAACCTCCTCCGGTAATCCCAGGATTTCGAAACGCTCTTTTGCCAGATCGTAAATGTCTTTTTTCGGCATTTTCGGATCGTGTGCATGGATAACATCTTCCACAAAACGGATAATTTTCTGTGTCGGGTTCAGGGCATTCATAGCTGCCTGCGGAATGTAGGCGATCTCGTTGCCCAGAATGTTTTTCCGAACGTCATCCGGTTTCATTCCGGAAATTGTTCTTCCATCTACGATAATATCGCCGCTGATGTAATGAAGCGGTGCGAAATAATAACCCATCAGGGACAGCGCCAGCGTCGATTTACCACAGCCGGACTCACCGGCTACACCGAGGGATTTTCCCTCCTCAATCTTCAGGGAGACTCCGTCTACGGCGTATACATCTTCATGAAAACGAGTGACATATTTCGTTTTCAGATTGTTTACTTCCAGCATTACTTTTCCCATAGCTGCCTCCTTAGTCTCTTAACTGCGGGTTGAATACCTGGTCAAGACCGGTGTTCATCAGGTTCAGAGAGAATGAAATAAGTGCGATTACAAGAATTACCGGGAAATAAGCCCACCATGCACCGTTTAAGTGTGCATTGTACTGGGTTGCCCAGTTCATCATCAGACCAAGTGTTGCAGTCTTTGTGGTTGCCGGTCCAAGACCGATCATGGAAAGCTGTGCCTCTGCCAGAATTCCGGAGGAAATCTGAAGGATAAATGCCATAACAACGTAGGATGCAACGTACGGAAGAATGTCGGTGAAGACGATCCGCAGCATGCTGTGACCGGACAGTTTGGAAAGGTTTACATGGTCACGGTTTCGAAGAGAAATAACCTGGGAACGTACGGAACGTGTCGTCCACGGCCATGCGGTAATTCCGATCAGGAGCGCTACCATCATCGTGCCTCGCTGAGACTCGCCTACACTGTAGGAGATGAGGATCAGAAGAACGAAGGACGGAATAACGGTAAACAGGTTGGTGAAGAACAGGATCAGGTTGTCAACTGCTCCGCCAAGATATCCTGCCAGCAGGCCAAGGAACAGACCAATGACGGTTGCGATAGTTCCTGCAACGATACCGATCTTTAAAGATGTTCCGGTTGCGGAAACAAGCTCGGTTAAAACGTCACGACCGAAGTTGTCGGTACCGAGAATGAAGGTCTGACGGTTGATCACGTCTTTTTCGTTGATATACTGTTTACTGTCGATGCTCTGAACTTCTTCGAGCTCGCCGGTCTCTGCATTTTTCTCAGCGATGATCGTCGGAACATCTTCGAGAATACCGTCGATCTCTTTGTCAAGACGCTGATATTTTTTCTTCTTTGCAGCGATAAGACCTTTCTGCTCTGCATTCGGATCGTAATGCTCTTCCCAGAGTGCAATCAATCCTTCTGCATCAGTCACATCGATTTCACTGGCATCTACGCCGCCGTATTTTTCCAGCCATTCTGCCATCATGGAACGGTTGTCCAGTGTCAGTTTGCTCTCAACGATCGTTGCAGTTGCATCGACGTTCATCTTATACGTTTTGCTGGAGTTTACGGTATCCTGAATCGAAATATAAGTACCAGGTTTGAAAAAGTTTCCGTTTCCGATCATTGCCAGCGGATCTTTTGTGACAATAAGAGGATAAATGATAATCGTCAGGAGAATTGCCAAGAAGATTACAAATCCTGTCACGAATTTTCCTGAATGAAAAACCTGTTTGATTGTATTTTTCATAGCCTATTCTCCTTTCTAATCCTGCTGGGATGCTTTGACACGCGGGTCGATGACTGCGTACAAAAGCTCAACGAGGAAGTTGGCCAGCAGAACCATGATGGTAATAATTAAAGTACAGGCAGAAAGCAGCGGGTAATCCTGGCCGGTAACTGCCGAGAGCATCGTTGTTCCAAGTCCCGGATAACTGAATAC
>CAVBNJ010000228.1:0-4922 GCA_963596755.1 bacterium | reverse complement strand
AGCATCCGCTGATGAATTTATGGATGACATGGTTCAGTTCTACAAAGACTTTGGTGTAGGAAAACTCGGACTTCACAAGGCATTCCGTATCGCTCATGTCGGAGAAAATGTGGAGATCATTCCGATCACCAACATCCCGGATGTGCGCCTTTCCGACCTCGTCGGCTATGAAATTCCAAAACAGAAGCTGATCGACAACACGAAAGCGTTCGTCGAGGGCAAAAAAGCCAACAACTGCCTGCTCTTTGGCGATGCCGGAACTGGAAAATCCTCCAGCATCAAGGGCATTCTGAACGAGTATTACGATCAGGGTCTCCGTATGATCGAGGTCTACAAGCACCAGTTCCAGGATCTGAACGAGCTGATCGCACAGATCAAAAACAGAAATTATAAATTCATTATCTACATGGATGATCTTTCTTTCGAAGAATTCGAGATTGAATACAAATACCTGAAAGCAGTCATCGAGGGAGGTCTGGAAAAACGCCCGGACAATATTCTGATCTATGCAACCTCCAACCGCCGTCACCTGATCAAGGAGAACTACAGCGACAAAGAGGGAACAAGACAGGATATGCACACTTCCGATACCGTACAGGAGAAGCTGTCCCTGGTATACCGTTTCGGTGTCAGCATCTATTTCGGCGCGCCGGACAAGAAAGAATTCCAGAAAATCGTTTCCGTACTGGCAGAGCGCTACGGCGTGAAGTTAAGCGAGGAAGAACTTTTAGCAGAAGCAAATAAATGGGAACTGTCCCACGGCGGTCTTTCCGGCCGTACCGCGCAGCAGTTTATTGATTATCTGCTCGGAAAACAGTAAAAAGAAAAAGGCCAGAAAAGTCCGCTTTGTATTGGGAGCGGGCTTTTTGGGATATCCTTTGAAAAGGAGGAGAAGCGTATATGCAGTATTCCACATTTGCTGCCATTGATATCGGCAGCTACGACGTCATTCTGGAGATTTTCGAGATCTCCAAAAAGCAGGGCATCCGAAGCGTGGATAAGATCTGCCACCGGATGGAGCTTGGAAAAGATACGTACACGCTGGGAAAAATCCGCCCGGAGATGGAGGAGGAGCTCTGCCGTGTGCTCTCGGATTTCGTGCGGATCATGGAGGGCTACCGCGTGGATGCTTACCGCGCCATGGCTTCGAGTGCGATCAGCGAGGCGGCGAACAGCCTTTATGTTCTGGGAAAAATCCGTCAGCTGACCGGTCTTTCTGTCACGGTCCTTTCCAACTCGGAGCAGCGTTTCCTTGGCTACAAGGCGCTTGCGGCGATGGAGGACAATTTCAACAAGATCATCGAAAAGGGAACCGCAATTCTCGACCTCGACGGCGGCAGTTTCCAGATTTCCCTGTTCGACAAGGATGCGCTCGTGACGACACAGAACATCCGCATGGGAAGCCTTCGTATCCGCGAGCGCCTCGCCGGAATTCAGAGCGAGACGGAGCATTACGAGGAGATGGTTGAGGAACTGATCTGGAACGAAGTGTCGAGCTTCAAGAAGATGTATCTGAAAGACCGCAAAATCGAAAATATCATGCTGATCGGTGATGTTTTTACGGACAGTGTCTACCAGAATATCGAAGAGAAAACGACGAAAATCATTTCCCGCGAGAACTTCAACACCTGGTACGAGAAAGTCATCCGCCAGTCACCGATGGAACTTGCCGTAAAACTCGGCATTCCGCTGGAAAATGCATCGCTGATGTATCCGTCTGCGGTCATCTACAAATGCCTGATCGATATGATGGGCGCAGAGCACATCTGGATTCCGGGCGTGCATATGACACGAGGCATCGCATACGAGTACGCCGAGCAGATGAAACTGCTAAAAGGCGGCCACAATTTTGAGAATGATATTCTGATGGCGGCAAAAAATATCGGAAAACGGTATGCCGTCAACCGCCCGCACGTGCAGAATCTTGAGATGACGGCACTTGCCATTTTCGATGCGACGAAGAAGATGCACGGCATGAAAGAACGCGAACGGCTGCTTCTTCAGATGGCGGTCATGCTGCATGACGTTGGAAAATATATCAGCCTCAACAATGTGGCAGATTCTTCCTATAATATTATCATGTCGAATGAGATCATCGGCCTGTCGCACATTGAGCGTGAGATGGTGGCGCTGATTGCAAAATACAACACGGCGGCACTTCCGTCCTACGATGAGCTGGTGATGGAGTCGTCCTTAAGTGCAGAGCAGTATCTGACGGTATCCGAGCTGACGGCGATTGTCCGTCTGGCGAATGCACTCGACCGGAGCCACCTGCAGAAGATTCAGGCGATCCGCGCCACGTTAAAGGAGCGCGAGCTGCAGCTTTCGCTCACGGTCAACCGTGATTTCACCCTGGAGCAGGGACTGTGCCAGGAAAAACTGGATTTCTTCAACGAGGTATTCAGCATACAGCCGGTCATCAAACTGAAACGGCAGATGTAAAAGGAGGCGAATAAAGATGGACATTACACCATATAAGAAACCGGAATATTTCCGCAACCGGGAGCTGAGCTGGGTCAGCTTTGACGAGCGTGTTTTAAACGAAGCGCGGGATAAGAGCATTCCGCTGTTTGAACGTCTGAAATTTATCAGCATTACTTCCTCGAACCTGGATGAGTTTTATATGGTCCGTGTGGCCTCGTTAAAAGACCAGGTGCATGCGAACTACACGAAAAAGGATCTGTCCGGCATGAATGCGAAGGAGCAGCTTGCCGCAATCAGCAAACGGACGCATGAACTGGTGCAGCTGCAGTACAATACGTACAACCGCTCGGCCGTTCCGTCTCTGGAACACGTCGGTCTTACGATTATCAGCGAGCACGAGAAGCTGACCAAAGAGCAGGCGGAGTATGTGGATTCTTATTTTGAAGAAAACATTTACCCGGTTCTGACACCGATGGCCATGGATTCGGCCCGCCCGTTCCCGCTGATCCGGAACAAAACGCTGAATATCGGTGCTCTGGTACAGAAGAAAGAGGATTCGCTTCTGAGCCGTGCAGAGGATAAAAAAGAGAAGAAGAGCAAGGAGAAGGAAAAGGAGAAAGAGCTGGAATTTGCGACGGTTCAGGTTCCTTCGGTTCTGCCGCGCTTTATTCTGCTTCCGCAGGATGAGAAGACGGGACAGCGGTATGTGATTCTTCTCGAGGAGATTATTGAGCGAAACATCGGAAAGCTGTTTTTGAGCTACGATGTGGTCTGCGCGCATCCGTATCGTGTCATGAGAAATGCGGATTTGACGATTGATGAGGATGAGGCTTCTGACCTGTTAAAAGAAATCCAGAAGCAGCTGAAGAAACGTCAGTGGGGCGAGGTCATCCGTCTGGAAGTGGAAGACAAGATGGATAAGCGGCTCCTGAAGATGCTGGAAAAGGAGTTCGATATCGACGAGGACGATCTGTTCCGGATTCCGGGACCGCTGGATCTGACGTTCCTGATGAAGATGTACGGACTCGATGGGTTTGACGAGTACAAGATTCCAAAATACACACCGGCGGCGGTTCCGGCGCTGATGAATGATGATGATATTTTCACGAATATCCGAAAAGGGGATATTTTACTGCATCACCCATATATGACGTTTGATCCGGTCGTGCAGTTTGTACAGCAGGCAGCGAAGGACCCGGATGTGCTGGCAATCAAGCAGACGCTGTACCGTGTGAGCGGCAATTCTCCGATTATCGCGGCGCTGGCGCAGGCGGCGGAGAACGGCAAGCAGGTTTCGGTTCTGGTGGAGCTGAAGGCGCGGTTTGACGAGGAGAATAATATTGTCTGGGCGAAGATGCTGGAGAAGGCGGGATGCCATGTGATTTACGGCCTTCTGGGACTGAAGACGCACAGTAAGATTACGCTGGTGGTTCGGCGTGAGGAGACGGGCATCCGCAGGTATGTGCATCTTGGTACGGGTAATTATAATGATTCTACGGCGAAGCTGTATACGGACTGTGGTCTTCTGACGTGCAATGCGAAGATTGGAGAGGATGCGACGGCTGTCTTTAATATGCTCTCTGGTTATTCGGAGCCGGATCGGTGGAATAAGCTGGTGGTGGCACCGCTCTGGATGAAGGATCGGTTCCTGCATTTGATTGCGATGGAAGAAGAACATGCAAAGAAGGGGCAGAAGGCGCATATTATTGCGAAGATGAACTCGCTTTGTGACCGGGATATTATTGCGGCGCTTTACAGTGCTTCGGCGGCCGGGGTGAAGATTGATCTGATTATTCGGGGGATCTGCTGTATGAAGGTGGGCATTCCGGGAGTCAGTGAGAATATTACGGTGCGGTCGATTGTGGGTAATTTCCTGGAGCATGCGCGGATTTTCTATTTCTACAGTGGTGGAAATGAAGAGGTGTTTATGGGAAGTGCGGACTGGATGCCGAGGAATCTGGAGAAGAGAGTCGAGATTGTTTTTCCGGTGGAGGATGAGCAGATTAAGAAAGAAGTGATGCACATTCTGGATGTGCAGCTGAAGGATAATGTGAAGGCCAGTATTCTGCAGGCGGATGGGACGTATGTGAAGCAGGATAAACGCGGTAAGGTGTTGGTGAATTCGCAGGAGTATTTTTGCGAGGAGGCAACCGAGAGAGCGGAGAGGCCGAAAGAACAGGAGAACAGCAGGGTGTTTGTGCCGGCGGAACCGATAGAGTAGATGCTGGGGACGGACGCCCCGTAACGCACACAAGGGCGGCGCGCGGTTTCGGGAGCTGGAAATTCTAAGGCCCTGTCATTTTGCTAAAACCATGCCGCCAAAATCAAAACTCGCTGGTGCTCAGACAGTTGATTTTGGCGGCATAACGCAAAATGCCAGAACCTAAGAATTTGCTGCGCTCCCTGCAAATGCGCGCCGCCCTTGTGTGCGTTACGGGGCTGGACGGCAGACGGACACGAACGTGGGCGCGGAGCGCCCACTGCGTTGGGATGAGATG
>CAVBNJ010000227.1:0-4973 GCA_963596755.1 bacterium | reverse complement strand
GTCCAGATCTTCTTTTTCTGCCGCGCCGTACCAGGGCGTTTCCTCTTCTCCTGCGGCAATACCGATTCCGATATCACGGACAAGGACTTCCCCCGCATACCGCTTTCCAGGGTCCAGCAGAAGTCCCGGCTTTGCACAGGCAAATGTCACCGTGGTTCTGGCTTTCACCGCCGCATCAAGGACTTCTCCGGTATCCGTGTGGATCCCCGAAGGGATGTCCACGGCAAGGACAGGAACGCCGCTTGCCGCGATGCTTTCCACTGCTGCACGGTATTCCCCGGCCAGCGGGCGGGATACGCCAATTCCAAAGATGGCATCTATGATAACAGTATATTCTGAAAAGTCGGGATTCTTAACCTCCCGCACGCCATAATTTTCGGCAATTTTCTTCTGTGCGCGCATCCCCTCACTGTATTTTTCCGGATTTCCGAGGCAGAACAGTTCTGCGTCGATGCCCTTCGTTTTTAAAATACGGGCAGCGGCAGCACCGTCACCTCCGTTGTTTCCGGGGCCGCATACGGCGAGCACCTTTCTCGTATCCCACGTTCCATGTAAAAGCTCCTCCACGCAGGCAAGAGCGGCGCGCTCCATCAGAACGAGCGACGGGACACCCATATTCTGTATCGTATTGCCATCTGCTGCTTTCATCTGCGCTGCTGTAAGAATCCGTTTCATCGTTTTACCTCCTTATTACCAGAAAAGCCTCCGGTTTCCCGAAGACTTTCTTTCTTGTTTCTTTTAATTGTTCTGTGGATGCTCCGCCTCGTATCTTGTCAGATTGTAGGAGAGACGCATCAGGCTTTCCGAAAGATGAACGTTTTCTACGATGACATCTTTGGGAAGTTTTAAATTCAGATCTGTATGTGCAAAATTCCAGATCGCTTTCACGCCGTTATCCACAAGCACTTCCGCCATCTCCACCGCCCTTGCTTTCGGCAGGGTCAGTGCTGCAATTTCGACATGGTGTTCCTTGATAAATTCCGGAAGCTCGTCCGCCATGCGGATTTCGATTCCGCGCACGGAGATTCCTTTCAATACCGGGTTGACGTCAAAAATACCGACCGTTTTGAATCCGCTTCTTTCAAAGGCCGCGTAATTTGCAAGCGCCTGTCCCAGATTTCCGGCACCGACGAAAATCATATTGTGTACTCTGTCCAGACCTAAGATTTTACCGATTTCGCTGTACAGGTAGCGTACGTTGTAGCCGTACCCCTGCTGCCCGAAACCACCGAAATTATTTAAATCCTGACGAATCTGGGAAGCTGTCACTTTCATCCGCTCGCTCAGCTCACCGGAAGAGATCCGTTCTACTCCGTCCTCCAGCAATTCGCCCAGGTAACGATAATATCTAGGAAGTCTTTTTATAACTGCCCGCGAAATTTCTTTTTCTTCCAAGATAAATTCCTCCTTATTTACAGCCTGCATATATGGTTATTATATATGGTTGATAGAAAATTGTCAAAGATTTCTTGAAATTTTGTATTTTACTCTCTATAATAGGGATAAATACTGAAATACTTTATTGGAGGAACCACATGATTCTTGCATGTCAGAATATCTCGAAAGCTTTCGGGACAACAGAAATTATCAAAAATGCATCTTTTCATATAGAAGAACGCGAAAAAGCCGCACTGGTCGGCATCAACGGCGCCGGAAAATCGACGCTGTTAAAAATCATCATCGGTGAAATGAAAGCTGATGACGGTGAGGTCATCCTCTCCAAAGGAAAAACAATGGGCTATCTCGCACAGCACCAGGATCTGACCGGGCACCTTTCGATTTATCAGGAGGTTCTGACCGCAAAACAGAACCTGATCGATATGGAGGAGCGCCTGCGCCAGATGGAAGGCGAGATGAAGACAAAATCCGGTGCGGAACTCGACGAGCTTCTCGCCACCTATACCCGTCTTTCCCACACCTTCGAGCTGGAAAACGGCTACGCATACCGGAGTGAAGTTGTCGGTGTTTTAAAGGGACTTGGCTTTTCGGAGAGTGACTTTGAAAAGCAGGTCGATTCTCTCTCCGGCGGTCAGAAAACCCGTGTGGCACTTGGAAAACTGCTGCTCACAAAGCCGGACATCATTCTGCTCGACGAGCCGACCAACCACCTCGATATGGATTCGATCTCCTGGCTTGAGACGTATCTTTTAAATTACAGCGGAGCCGTTCTCATCGTCTCCCATGACCGGTATTTCCTGGACCGCGTTGTTACCAAGGTCGTCGAAGTGGACAATAAAAAAGTAACTACCTTTGAGGGAAATTATACGGCGTACAGCCAGAAAAAAGCGATGCTCCGCGAGGCCGCTTACCACGCCTGGGTAAACCAGCAGCAGGAAATCCACCATCAGGAGGAAGTCATTGCGAAGCTGAAATCGTTTAACCGCGAAAAGTCCATCAAGCGCGCGGAGAGCCGCGAAAAAATGCTGGACAAGATGGAGGTTCTGGAAAAGCCGACCGAAGTGCGCTCCGATATGCGCATCCGGCTCGAGCCGCGTATCACCAGCGGAAACGATGTTCTGACTGTGGAGCATCTCTCGAAAGCTTTCCCGGGACAGACGCTTTTTGAAGATCTGAATTTCGAGATCAAGCGTGGAGAACGCGTGGCAATCATCGGAAACAACGGCACCGGAAAGACGACGATTTTAAAGATCCTGAACGAAGTTATCCGACCGGATGCCGGCTCCTTTACGCTTGGCAGCCGTGTACAGATCGGTTACTACGATCAGGAGCACCAGGTACTTCATATGGAAAAGACCATCTTCCAGGAAATTTCTGATGCATACCCGTACCTCACGAATACAGAAATCCGAAATGTCCTCGCGGCATTCCTCTTCACGAACGATGATGTGTTCCAGCCGATCCACACATTAAGCGGCGGCGAACGCGGCCGAATCTCTCTCGCGAAGCTGATGCTCTCGAACGCCAACTTTCTGATTCTCGACGAGCCGACCAACCACCTCGATATCGTCTCGAAGGAGATTCTGGAAAATGCCTTAAAGGATTATACCGGAACGGTGCTGTATGTCTCCCACGACCGTTATTTTATTAACCAGACCGCAACCCGGATTCTGGAACTGACGGGACAGACGCTTGTGAATTATATTGGAAATTACGATTACTATCTCGAGAAGAAAGAAGAGCTGACCCGCATCTATGCGCCGGCCGCTGACAGTTCCGCAGCAGAAGAAACTGCTGCTCCCGCGGAAAGCTCCTCCACCAAGCTGGACTGGAAAGCGCAGAAAGAAGAACAGGCAAGACTTCGAAAGAAAGAAAACGAGCTGAAAAAGACAGAGAAACGCATCGAAGAACTCGAGACACGCGATTCGGAAATCGACGAAGAGATGTCGAAGCCGGAGGTGGCAACGAATGTTGCGGAATGCGTGAAATTAAGTAAAGAAAAAGCGGAAATTGCCGCAGAATTGGAAGAACTGTATGAAAAATGGGAGGAGCTCGCCGAATAAAATCCGGTGCTCCTCTCCCATAAAAAAGATAAGCTGTTTGATTTTTCAGGATTAAAATAACCTGAAAACAAACAGCTTATCTTTTTATTTTCTATTCTTTATTTCTCAAGCTCCTCTCGGATTGCCAGAATGAAATCACGGCTGTTTAATACGGTCGGATTTTCCATTGTGGTGATCAGTGCAAGGTCTTTTGTCATTTTTCCGCTCTCGATCGTTGCGATCGTTGCTTTTTCCAGGCGATCAGCAAATTTCATCAATGCCTCGTTTCCATCCATTTCACCGCGTTTTCTGAGCGCTCCGGTCCATGCAAAGATCGTAGCAACGGAGTTGGTAGATGTCTCCTCGCCTTTTAAATGTCTGTAGTAGTGACGCTGTACGGTTCCGTGCGCAGCCTCATACTCATAGTATCCATGCGGGGATACAAGAACGGAAGTCATCATCGCAAGGGAACCAAATGCGGAGGATACCATGTCGCTCATGACATCGCCGTCGTAGTTCTTGCAGGCCCAGATGAAGCCGCCCTCTGCTTTCATGATACGTGCAACCGCATCATCGATCAGCGTGTAGAAGTAGGTGATGCCTGCCTCTTCGAATTTTGCTTTGTACTCGGCATCGAAGATCTCCTGGAAGATATCTTTGAAACGATGGTCGTATTTCTTGGAGATCGTATCCTTGCTTGCAAACCACAGATCCTGTTTCGTGGACAGTGCATACTCGAAACAGCTTCTCGCAAAGCTCTCTATGGAGTTATCCAGATTGTGCATACCCTGAATGACACCGGCTCCGGTGAAGTTGTGGATCAGCTCTCTTGTCTCAGTTCCGTCTTCTGCGGTGTAAACCAGCTCTGCTTTTCCCGGTCCCGGAATGCGCATCTCTGCATTTTTATAAACATCGCCGTATGCGTGACGGGCAATTGTGATCGGTTTTTTCCAGTTGCGTACGCACGGCTCAATGCCTTTTACGACAATCGGGGTACGGAAAACGGTTCCGTCGAGCATGGCACGGATGGTTCCGTTCGGGCTCTTCCACATTTCTTTCAGATTGTACTCGGTCATACGCGCTGCATTCGGCGTAATGGTGGCACATTTCACTGCTACACCGTATTTCTTGGTAGCGTTTGCGGAATCTACCGTTACCTGATCATTTGTCTCATTTCTGTGTTCCAGTCCAAGATCGTAGTATTCTGTTTTCAGGTCAATAAACGGGAGAAGCAGTTCATCTTTGATCATTTTCCAGAGAATTCTGGTCATCTCGTCTCCATCCATCTCTACCAGAGGAGTGGTCATCTGAATTTTTTCCATAGTAGGCCTCCTTTTTCTATTCCCGTTTATTGTATAAAGTATCATATAGCTTGTCAAGTCAAAATTCGCCTGATTTTTTCGTATTTTCCTATAAATTCATGCAATTTTTGCAGGATGGGAGGTGTTTTCCTTCATTTTTCTTCTTTTGTATTGCTTCGCAGTATCTCACAGAAGTGACAGAAACCGGTCGATCTGGAGCATTCCATGTCCC
>CAVBNJ010000226.1:2937-4983 GCA_963596755.1 bacterium | reverse complement strand
TATCCTACACCTCGATTCTTGGCTATTTCCTGCTGGGAGCAGCCTATATTGCAGTCGGCGTGTTCATTTCCTCGATCACCGAGAGCCAGGTAATCGCAGCTGTTGTCAGCTTTGTAATCCTGTTCCTGTGCTACGTGGAAAGCGGCATTGCAAACTTTTTCCCGGAGGGAGCCGGAAGTTCCTTCTTTGCTTTCTTTATCATCATCGCTCTGGTATGCCTCTGGATCGGAAGCATGATTAAAAACCCGATCATTACAGGTGTGATTGCCGTGATCGGCGAGGGAGCGCTGATTGCTGTATACTTCACAAAATCCACCCTTCTCGAGGGGAAAATCCAGGATCTGCTCGGCGTATTCAACATGGCGGGCCATATGGATAACTTTGTGAACGGTATTCTGGACATCGGCGGTATTGTTTACTACCTGTCCGTCATTGCAATCTGCACTTTCTTTGCAATGCAGTCCCTGCAGAAGAAACGCTGGAATTAGGAGGTGGAGACGATGAGCAGCGAAAAGAAAGAAAAGAAAGAGCATAAATTCAATTTCAACATCAAAGAAAAGCTGAAAAAGACGTTCTCCAAAGAACATCTGAAGGAAGTGTTCACCGGCGAGGAGCAGAAGAAACACCTGAAACAGGGCTCCTATTCTTCGATTATGACGGTGATCATTCTGGCTGTGATCGTGGTCATCAACCTGATTGTGGCACAGATTCCGACCAGCAAAACACAGATTGACCTGAGTACACAGAAAATGTACTCCATTACGGATGATACCAAAACAGCATTAAAAGACCTGGATAAGGACGTTACCCTGTATTATATCGTACAGAAGGGCAGCGAGAACGATACGATTCAGAAACTGCTGCAGCACTACGATGATCTGTCCGATCACATCAAAGTGGAGCAGAAAGACCCGGATCTGTATCCGAAATTTACGAGCCAGTATACGGACGAGACGGTTGCAGCAAACAGCGTCATTGTTGTATGCGGCGACAAGAGCAAAGTAGTCAACAACAGTGATATGTGGGAGACTTCCACGAACTATCAGACCTACCAGACACAGACGACAGGCTTTGACGGCGAGGGTCAGATTACCAGCGCCATCACCTACGTAACCAGCGACAACAACCCGAAGGTTTACTGGGTAACCGGCCACAATGAGGCTTCTGAGAGTGATCTCTCTTCGAACTTCAGCGATGCAATCAGCAAAAACAACGTGGAAATCAGCGAGCTGTCTCTGATGACAGACGATATCCCGGAGGATGCACAGGAGCTTGTGATCATGTCCCCGACTACCGATTTCTCCGAGGATGAAGCAAATAAAGTCATCACCTACCTGGAAAACGGCGGAAAACTGCTGATGTTCACGAGCTACACCGGAACCGATATGCCGAACCTGGATTCCATTCTGGAGAACTACGGTGTGAAACGTTCCAGCGGAATCGTCGTGGAAACCGATTCCCAGCATTACTATCCGCAGATGCCGTACTATCTGCTGCCGAATATTGAAAGCGACGATATTACGACGGACGTAAAGAGCAACTACATTCTGATGCCGGTTGCACAGGCAATTCAGCCGCTGGATTCTTACCGTGATACCATTACCATCAAGAGCCTGCTGACCACAACCGAGGACGCTTATATTGAGAATGACCCGGAGAACAGCACCTGGTCCAAGAGTGCGGACAGCGAGACCGGTGCATTTGACCTTGGCGTTTCCATCACCGAGACTGTGGATGACAAAGAGACACAGATCATCTACTTCTCCAGCGCATCGATGCTGAGCAGCCAGATCGATCAGGCAATCAGCGGTGCGAACTCCAAACTGGCAGCGACTGCACTGACATCCATGTGTGATGTAGAGCAGACCGTTGTGATCCCGAGCAAGAGCACAAGCTATACGAGCCTTGTATTTACACAGGGAGCAGTCAATACCTGGTCCATCATTACGATTGCAGGCCTTCCGGTTGTACTGATTATCATCGGAATGGTCATCTGGATGAAGAGGAGAAAACAGTGATGAAGAAAAAAGGAAAGATGGCGGCCTG
>CAVBNJ010000226.1:0-2651 GCA_963596755.1 bacterium | reverse complement strand
ATGACCGCACAAAGAGTCATTGAAGGCGATGAAATCGATTCTATGGCCGATTTTGGGCTCGAGACGCCGTCTCAGGAGGTTGTGGTGACCACAGGCGACGGGGAAACGACGATTCACGTCGGCGATAAGAACGGATCGAGCAAATATTATGTTTATCTGAACGATGATACGAGCAAGGTTTACATGGTGAGCACACCGCTTGGAACGATGTTCCCGTCCGATATGATGGAGTGGGCAACGAGTGATTCGATGCCGTCCGTGACCGCAGATAATATTACGAAGCTGCAGGTGGAGGGTGAGAACGGATACACGCTGACTCTGGAAACAAGCGCGGCAGATTCGACGCTCGGCGTGGCTGAGTGGACGGTTGAGGATACTGCCGGCAAGACACACAGCGGCAGTTCGGATTCGATCAGTACGATGACGAGTGCAGTGGCTTCCTTAAGCTTTGGTGATCTCGTTACGTATAATGCAACGGATCTTTCCCAGTACGGACTGGATCAGCCGAAGACGACGATCCGCGTACATTACACGGAGGAGCAGGAAGTTGAGTCTGACGATACAACGACAGCGGATACTTCTTCGGATTCCACAGCAGATTCTGCTTCGAGTGACAGCACATCCTCGAGTTCTTCTTCCGAGACGACAACCGTTACCGTGGAGAAAGACCTGGTACTGTATGTCGGCAATGCGACAGAAGACGGCGGTTCGTATTACGCGATGCTGGACGGATCGAATGAGGTTCATCTGATCACAGCTTCCAACATTGAAACGTTTACCGGAAAGACCGCGCCTGATTTCTGGAATATGAATATCGGCATGGAAAATGTGGCAGATCTGACGAGCCTTGACATTACGTACAACGGCGAGACGAAGACGTATGTACGCCACGTAGAGGAAGTAAAAGACGAAGACAGCGATTCCACAACGCAGGAGATCAGTTACACCTGCGGCGACGAAACGATTGATAAATCGACGTTTACAACGTTCTATTCTTCCCTGATCGGCATGACGGCGCAGAAGAAGGATGAGAGCCTTGCACAGGCGCAGGATGTTGAGTTTACCGCAGTCTTCCATATGAAGGACGGCGACCTGACGTTTGCGTACAGCCCGTATGATTCGAGCTTCTACTACACGACGGATGAGGACGGAGTTCCTTCTCTTGTGAATAAGAATAACGTGAAGACGATGCTGGAAAATTATAATACACTGCTGGAGGCGAAGACGGAGGATGACAGTTCTTCGGATGACACTTCGGATTCGGCGGAGTAAAGATTCAGTGAAACAGGATTAAAATAAAAACAGAAAACGGAGACGTTACTGAGAGTAAAAAAATCAGTAACGTCTCCGTTTTTTTCGCGTTTTTTGCTTGCAGCCGGGAGCAGAAGGGGTGTTACTGCACCGGTGCGAAAAAGATCTGGATCTGTTCCAGGAGCGCCTGCGGGGCCTCCATCTGCGGCATATGCTTTGTTTTCGGCAGGATCTGCGTTTCGATCGAAGTGTTGAGTGCCGTGTACAGGGCGAATGTTTCGGCGATTCCAGGCTCTTCCTCGCCGCCGACAAGGAACATGCTGTTGTCGATGTGCTTTAAGGCGTGGCCGATGTTGAGGTTTACGTAATTGCCCGCCAGGCTTGCGAGAAGGTACTTTCCGGCGCTGTTCTGCAGGTGAGCCGACTCATAGAACGCGTCCACGTCCTCCGGCGAGCGGTGGAATGGATTGTGGTAATAGCTCTCGGTGAATAAAAGCTCGATATTGGAGCGGCCGGTGAGCGTGTGGTACAGCAGGGTACCGACGAGCGGGAGCTCAATCAGGCGTTTCAGGAAGCGGCTGCGCTTATCCGGGATTTTGTTGAGCTTCGCAAGATCGGTCGGGTTGATCATCATGATTCTGCCGAAGCATTCCGGGGCCGTATTGCAGGCGGTTACGACGAAAGAGCCGGATAAACCGGACGCAATCACGTCAGCTGGACATCCGATGACCTGTTTGATGAAGGTGACGATGAGCTGTACGTATAAAAAGTTCGTGTACGTGATCGCCGGCTTGTCGGAACGGCCGCAGCCGAGGAGATCGAGCGTGTAAACGGTGTGATCTTTGGCAAGATCGTCCTCAATATACTGCCATTCACGGCCGCTGGAGGCACATTGTAAGTCATGAAGTAAGAGCATCGGGGTTCCGGTGCCTTTTTTTGTGTAAAAAATATCGCCGAACTGCCAGGAAAAGGTCTCTTTTTCGGCTGATGCGAGCAGGTTTTTCCGTACGGCGGCGGTATCGAGCGTCTTATTCAGAAAATAGATCGCTGCGCCGGACATCGTGGTGAGGACACTTAATGTGACCAGTTTTTTGCTGTGTTTCATATCGTAAAACTCCTTTCAGGGGGTTTGAAATGGTTCGATGAATGGTGTTGACCTTATTATAAGCGAAAAAAGGGAAAGATACAATGCAAAAATGAGGTCGAAAGGGAGAAAAAAAGAGACAAAATAGGGCGCAATTGGGCAAAATGTGTAAACAATTTGAGACGAAAATGATTATGTAAACTTAAGGTAAATAACGTATTTAACAGGTTTACATAACTACGAAAATGAAGGAAAAAATGGTGAGACAACACCACGGAAAGCACGAAAACGGCATCCTTGTATAAACTCCCTTAGG
>CAVBNJ010000225.1:0-4996 GCA_963596755.1 bacterium | reverse complement strand
GTCGTTGATGTCGAGTGCATATTCTGCTTTCAGTAAAATCTGATCCGGCGTTTCTTTCATTCTGACTTTGGTCGCCGCAACTCCCATGTTGATCATGCCATATGGCGTGTGATAAAACGAGATGTTCTTTTTATCCTCCTCGAAAATCATATGGACATCAATCAGGCCGCGCTTGCGCACCTCGAGGGCGTTTTCCGTAAATTTGATCATGTTGTGTGTCATCATGTCGAATCCTTCGGTAGCCTCGTCGTAAATCAGAAAGTGATGGCCGTTTTTCTTGTAATACGAACCCGTCGTCATAACCTCCACCGGTTCCTGTTCGCCGGATTCCTCATCCATCAGATACTGCAGTCCGCGGATGCTGATGAGTACGTCTTTTTCCATCCTCTTCTGGTATTCCTCTCTGTTTTCTGTATGTAGTTTTAATAGTTTTTAATAATTCTCAATCTGTACCTGTTTCGTATCGCTGATCTGCTCCGGCAGGACGGAATGCGCGAATGCATTGAACCGTTCCACGCCGTCGCTTGCGAAGAACTGGTATTTCTGGCGGCCCAGTTCATCGTTTCCCGGATTCTCCAGATCCAGCTCACGCAGCAGTCTGCGCAGCGCCTGTGATGTTTCGTATGCCGGGTTGACGAGTGTTACTTTCTCTCCGACTACTTTCCGCAGCAGGGAACGCAGCAGTGGGTAATGCGTACAGCCCATGATCAGCGTGTCGATATCTTTATCCAGAATCTCTGCCAGATAGCGGCGCGCCACTTCCTCGGTGATCGGGTCTTTCGTCCAGCCTTCTTCCACGAGCGGCACGAACAGCGGACACGGCTTTCCGTAAACCGTGATCGCCGGATCTGCCTCGGTGATGAGCTGCTGGTAGAGGCCGCTCTGAATGGTGCTCTCCGTCGCGATAACGCCGACGCGTTTGTTCTGTGTCGTCTCAACTGCCATCTGTGCGCCCGGTTTTACCACGCCGATGATCGGGAGATCGATCTCTTTTTCGATGGTGTCAAGTGCCAGTGCACTCGCGGTGTTGCAGGCGATGACGATTGCCTTGACCTGCTGGGTTTCCAGAAAGTGTACGATCTGGCGGGAATAACGGATGACGGTGTTTTTCGATTTGGAACCGTACGGCACGCGTGCGGTATCTCCAAAATATACGATTCGCTCGTCGGGCAGGTTTCGCATAATTTCACGCACTACGGTCAGCCCGCCGACACCGGAATCAAAGACGCCGATCGGCGCCTGTCTGTCTGCTTTCATAGTTTCCTCCATTTTGCATCCGGCATTACTTTTTTGTCATACCGAATGGGGTTCATTTCTATCATTTATATTTGAATTTTTTTATATTTCTTTTTTCATTTCACGACCATGGATAAAATAGGTCGCTGATACATTATTTTAACCCGAATGGAGCAAGATTGCAATCATTTCTCTCGAAAGTCTTTCGAAAAATACTATGAAAAAAGGGAAAAACGGAAAGAAATCCGGTCGCTTTTCAGGATTTCGCGGTAGGCGGCATCGCTCAGCAGATTCTGCAGCGGGATTCGGCTTTTTTCGACTTTTTCTGCACTTTCGCCATTCTCATTTACGGGACGCAGCGCATCGGAAAAGCAGAGGGACGGATACAGCATGCACCACCAGTTATGGCCTTTCGCCCTGCCGATGTTGATCTGAAGCGCATCGTACGTTCCCGCGGGAAGAATGTAATTTCCCGTTTCTTTTTCTTCAAAACTGGCTTTTCCGTACGTTACGGTCACATCATCGGTACTGCCGCCCGCGCGCAGCGTCTGAAGGGCCGCGGCATGAATGGCGGGCTCGTTCTCACGCAGGATTTCTTCGGTTTCTGCTTTCGTTTCGGCTCCGCTTAAAATCGTCTGCAGTTCCTCGGCAACGGCATCGCGCACCTGAAGCTTGAGCTGCTGATCGCCCGCGCAGTCGCTGTTGGCTCTGATGTGGAAACGCACGATCTCAGCGGCAACTTCCTGCTGCAGGCGGAACTCACGGAGAAGATTGGCCGTGCCGGAAAGGATCAGCGCTGCGATGCAGATGGGGAGCCAGCGGCGGCAGAACATCCGAAGCCATGTCTCATTTTGTATTTTTTTCTCTTTCATAATCTGTGCCTCCTGTTTTTTCCAGTTTTGCCGGATTCCGGCATTTTTATGCACAGACCGTTCCTGTGTTTCAAAAACGCTTACGGCACTTTCGGAATCCACGGAATGCTCCGCGTATTTTCCCATGCATAATACAGCTCCGCCAGCGTCACCGCCTCTTTTCTCTTCACCCGGTTGTCGTAAATGCCGCAGAGGTACTCCCCGACGGACTCCACCTGTTTTCCGTTCTGCTCCATAATAAGTGCGGGATTTTCCGCGTGAAACAGATAGGCGCTGTGCCCGAGCGCGCGGTCCTGCTCCAGGTAATGCAGCAGTTCTTCCATCCGACTCCGGTCGGCGAGCAGTGCATCGGAAAACACAATCGCCTGCACGTGTCCCGTGTCGAGATCGTATTCTTCTGTTCTGTCATACTGCTGCGCAATCTCCTCGAAGGTCTCCGCCTCAAAGAACAGCGATGCCGGGTCCTCATCGGTTCCCTCCTCCTGCTCATCCTTTCCCTGGCCGGTCACCACCGCAAGATTGGCGGGTGCATACCAGACACGCCATGCGCCGTCATAATCAAAGGCCAGTGCCAGCGGATACAGCCGTTTTTCCGGCTCCACCGCCCCGCAGGATGATAAAACGATAACGCCGACGAATGCCAGGCACACCAACCGCAGTTTTTTCATGTGTTTCTGGCAGAAACCGATCAGTACCGTGATGATAAGAAAAAATGGAAAGTATCCGTATCGGACGGACCACCCGCTTTTTGCACACGACAGCAGCCAGATCAAAAGCACCGTACCGATCCGCACATAGAGGTTCTGCGGTTTCCACAGCCCCGTTTTCTCCCCGACCAGCGATACGTAAAACAGCAGACTCCCAAGCGTAAATAAAAGCCCCATCAGAAGAAGCGCCATCCAAAGAATATCGAACCGCTCAAGAAATCCGCCCGGCAGGCTCGTTCCCGCCATCAGTAATAAGAGCGGATCCTGCGCCGCAGCCGTGCCGCGCTGACCGAAAACGCCGAGCAGCGCCATGCTCCCCGCGATCACAAGAAGCCCCGTCTTCCATACGCCCTGCGCCACCGGCAGAATCACACTCTGGTGCTCCTTCTGCACATAGGGAAACAGAAACGGCAGCAGGGCGAGCGGTGTTCCATTTTCCAACGTTCTCCACACATTCCGCAGAAAAACCGCTCCGTTATCCACAATTTCAACAGATTTTGCCGCTTTCCATACCTCATCAAACGCAGAAAAATGCATCTGCGGAATCGTCAGCAGAAGCAGAATCACAATTCCGCTCAGAATCCACGGATAGAGTGCTTCCGCCAGCCGTCCTCTCCTCTGCACCTCACCGCCGACGCCGAGACCTGCTGCCGCAAGAAGAAGCAGTGCGCAGAGTTCCTGTGACACGCCTGCCGTCAGATACGAGGAAGCGAGCTCCGCCATCCGGCGCACCAGCGTTGCGCCTGTTAAAAATAAAAAGGCAAGATACAAAACAGCCAACAATACCTCGCCGACCTTTCCAAGCACCACTTCCAGCCTGCGGTAAATTCCGCCGAGGCGCACGAGATAAATGCACCACACCGCCAGCAGCCCATACCCGACAAAAATCCCCGCAAGGCCGGGCAAACCCTCCGATGCGCCGTACCCCGCAAGCTGCCAGAACGCCGGGCAGAGCAGGACGAGCACGATCTGGCGTTCCATCTGGCGCTGTGAAATTCTGTCATTTTCCGAAAACATGCGTCATCCTCCTCTCTCCTGTTTTTCTTCCGGCTCCGCGTCTCTGCTGTTTTTCCGCAGCCGCACTCTCTGATTCCGTCTGGCAAACACCGGCCGCTCCCGCATCCTGTGCAGCGGCGGCCGCCATACGGAATCCTTCGGCGCATGGTAGCCCGCAAGCCCTTTTCCGATGAACGGCATCAGATAGGGAATTCCAAAACTCGTAAGCCCGGCGAGATGACCCGCGAGAAGAAATGTGCCGAGCACCATGCCGAAAATGCCGAGCCATCCGCCGAGTAAAATAAAACCAAACTTCAGCAGCCGGAACGGTGCGCCGAACTCTTCGTTTGGAATCGCAAGCGAACAGAGCGCCGAGACCGCCACAACAACAACGGTCATCGGGCTCACCAGATTGGCGGAAACCGCCGCATCACCGATGATCAGTCCGCCCACAATCCCAATTGTTCCGCCGAGCGGTCCCGGCATGCGCACACCGGCCTCGCGGATCAGCTCGAAGGCAAATTCCATCAGAAGGATTTCCAGAATACCGGGGAATGGAACGCCTTTTCGCGCTTCGGCGAACGCCAGTAAGAGCTTCGTCGGAAGCACCTGTGTATGAAAGCCCGTGACGGCGAGGTATCCGCCCGAAATCCACAGGGCGAGAAAGACCGCCGCATACCGCAGCAGCCGTTCAAACGACGCGATCAGAAAGTGGTGATACCGGTCCTCGCTGACTTTCAGAAAGCTGTCAAACGACGCCGGAAAGAGAATTCCGACCGGCGAATTATCACATAAGAGAAGAATCCTGCCGTCCAGGATTTCCATTGCCGCGCGGTCCGGCCGCTCGGTCGTCTCGAAGCGGGGGAACGGCGATTTCCACTGCGGTTCGCAGAGCTGCTCCACCATTCCGCTGTCGAAAACACCGTCCACTTCCCATCCGGCAAGCTCCGTTTTTACTGTTTCCAGAAATTTCGGGTAAATCAGCTCCTTCTCATACACCAGAGCCAGAACCGTATCAGAACGCGCACCAAAATGTATCTCCTCCACTTTCAGATCGGTGGTCCGCAGCCGCTTGCGGATCAGCGCCGTGTTGGTTTTGACGGAATCGGAAAAGCCCTCGTTGGAGCCGCGCAGCACTTTCTCGGATTCGGCTTTCTGCACGCCCATGTTGGGATAGCCCTTCGA
>CAVBNJ010000224.1:0-4999 GCA_963596755.1 bacterium | reverse complement strand
CAACGAGCAGTGCAATGGCGGCGGTCTTTTTAAATCGTCCGGTGCCGGAACTGACAGGACGCGGTGCCGGGCTTTCAAGCGAAGGCCTTACGCGGAAAATCGCAGCGATTGAAAAAGCGATCGCTGTCAATCAGCCGGACCCGTCCGATCCGGTCGATGTACTGGCAAAGGTCGGCGGTTTTGACATCGCCGGCATGGCGGGTGTCTTTCTTGCCGGAGCCGCGCACGGGGTACCGGTTGTGATGGACGGGTTTATTTCCTGTGTGGCAGCGCTTCTTGCAGCCAAAATTGCACCGCTGGCAAAAGATTATATGATTGCTTCCCACGTGTCGAAGGAACCGGCGGCGCATCTGCTGCTTGCAGAGCTTGAAAAAGAGGCGTGCCTGCACTGCGACATGTGTCTCGGCGAAGGAACGGGCGCTGTCATGCTCTTTCCGATTCTGGATCAGGCGAATGCCGTATACCGCGGTATGGCGACATTTGATGAGGCACAGATTGAGACGTATGTGCCGCTGACGTAAGAGAAAGCAGGTGAAACAGATGATGCATGTGGTTACAGGGGGAAGCGGCAGCGGAAAATCGGCGTACGCGGAACAGTGCATTCTGGATTTTGGCGGGACGCGGCGGGTTTATATCGCAACCATGCAGCCGTTTGGTGCAGAAGGCCAGGCGCGGATTGCGCGTCACCGGAAGATGCGTGCGGCGAAGCAGTTTTCCACGATTGAGTGCTACACGAATTTAAAAGAAGTGGAGCTGGAACCGGAAAGCGATGTGCTGCTCGAATGCATGTCAAACCTTACCGCAAATGAGATTTTTGATCCGTCCGGAGCCGGAAAAGAGCGCGCGGAGGAAGAGATTCTTGCGGGAGTTTCGCATCTTGCACGCCAGGCGCGGAATCTGGTTCTTGTGACAAATGAAATTTTTTCGGACGGATACCGATATGAGGAGGAGACGGTGGAATACCAGCGGATTTTAGGAAACATCAATGTGCGCCTGGCAGAAATGGCGGACTGTGTGACCGAGGTTGTGTACGGCATTCCCGTCAGGATAAAAGAATAAGATGAAAACAATATGGAATAACTTTAAAGTGGCGTTTGCCATGTACTCGAAAATTCCGATGCCGCCGGCGGACTGGGAAAAAGAGAATATGAAATATGCCTTATGTTTCTTTCCGTGGGTCGGCCTGGCGGTCGGAGCCGTTTCGACGCTGATTTTCTGGTTTTTACAGAAGATCGGTGCTGGGAGTGTGTTCCGCGCGGCGGTGCTTACAGCCGTTCCGGTGCTGGTGACGGGAGGCATTCACCTCGACGGTTATCTGGACACCATGGACGCGTTAAGTTCCTGGAGAGAGAAGCAGCGCCGGCTTGAAATCTTAAAGGATCCGCATGCGGGAGCCTTTGCGATTATCATGGGATGTCTGTATTTTACGCTGTATGCGGGAGCAGCCGGGGAGCTTGTCTGGAAAATTTTTCCGGCGTACGCATTTGGATTTGCCGTTTCAAGATCGTTCAGCGGGCTTTCCATTGCATTTTTCCCGAATGCCAATCCGAAGGGAACAGCGGCCGCTTTTGGTATGAGTGCGGAGAAAAAACGGACGGCGGCAATCCTCATTGCGACCATTCTTGTCGTGACAGCGCTTTCGGCGATGTTCTGCGTCTGGGCGGCAGTCGATGTGCTTCTTGTGTCGATTCTGGTATTCTGTTATTATAAATGGAAAAGCAGTAAATATTTTGGAGGAATTACAGGGGATCTCGCGGGCTATTTTCTTTCGCTCTGTGAGCTGGCACAGCTTCTGTCTCTTGTGGTTCTTTCCCTTGGAATGGAGAACTGGAAATGAGATTGGTGATTGGAGGGGCTTTTCAGGGAAAGCTTGCATTTGCAAAGAAGATGACCGGAAAAGAGAACGGATGGGCTGACGGGGCAAAGGCTTCGAAAGAAGAGCTGTTCACAGCTTCCGGCGTATACGATTTTCAGGAACTGGTGCGCAGATGGCTTCTTCTGGAAGATGAGACCGGAACAGCTCCGGAATCGGAACTGGAAGAACTGCTGCAGAAAAATCCGGAAATCTGCATTGTTACGAATGAACTCGGCTACGGAGTGGTTCCCATCGAACCCTTCGACCGGAAATGGCGGGAAAAGACGGGGCGCCTGTGCACGGAACTGGCATCAAAGGCCGAATCCGTGACTCGTGTGGTGTGCGGAATCGGAGTACCGCTGAAAGGTGAGGAAAAACATGATTAAAATTGCGATGATCCGCCATGGAAAGACCTATGGCAATACGTTGGGACGGTATATCGGCGTGACGGATGAACCACTGTGTGAGGAGGGAAAAAAGGAGCTGGAACAGATGACACCGGGTACGGCAGAGATTCTGTTTGTCAGTCCTTTGAAGCGGTGCCTGGAGACGGCGGATATTCTGTATCCATATGCCAAACAGGTCAGGATCCCGGAATTTGCAGAATGCAATTTTGGCGAGTTTGAGAATAAAAATTATCAGGAATTAAAAGATAATCCGAAATATCAGGAGTGGATCGATTCGATGGCGACACTTGCGTTCCCGGGCGGCGAGAGTCCGCAGCAGTTCAAGGACCGCTGCATCGCCGGTTTTGACAAGATGGTGGATACCTGCATCCGCCGCCATTACCGCAATGTGGCAATGGTGGTGCACGGAGGTACGATTATGAGCGTCATGGAGCGGTACGGCGTGCCGCAGAGAAGCTATTATGACTGGCGCGTGGAGAACGGCTGCGGATACCATCTGTATCTCTCGGAACAGAACTGGAAAATGGGCCGGAGAGAAGCCGTGGTGGAATCGGAGATAAGGCGGTAAACATGGTGACAGCAGAATGCCACGCTCATATTTTTATGGACGGCGTGGACTATAAAAAAGCGGCCGCAGCGCATGAAAACGGGCCGCAGGAGGATCTGATCCGGGAGCATCTTAAGGCATATCGGCGGGCTGGAATTTCGTATGTGCGCGACGGCGGGGATCCGTACGGGGCAGGTGTTCTGGCACGGCAGATTGCGCCGGAGTATGGAATTGCGTACCACACACCTGTGTTTGCCATGCATAAGGCCGGTCATTATGGAAAGATTGTCGGCCGTGCATTTTCAGACCGGAAAGAGTATTGCCGTCTCGTGCGAGAAGTACGCCGTGCGGGCGGAGACTTTGTCAAGATCATGACGACCGGAATTCTGGATTTTGCATCGAAGGGGCGCGTGACGAGCGAGCCGCTTCTGCGGGAAGAGGTTTTCTGGATGACAGCAGAGGCACACGATGCAGGACTTTCTGTGATGGCACATGTGAACGGTGCACAGGCAGTGATCGATGCGGCGGAGGCAGGCGCAGACTCGATTGAACACGGGAATTTTCAGAATGAGGAGAGCATCTGCTGTATGGCGGAGTACGGAACCATCTGGGTGCCGACGATTGTTACCGTCTCGAATCTTCTGGAAGACGGGCGGTATCCGGCGGAGACGCTTTCCTGGATTTTTGAGACACAGAAAAAAGGGCTGCTGCTCGGATTTGAAAAAGGCGTTGTGCTTGCGGCGGGAAGCGATGCGGGTGCGTACGGTGTGCTGCATGGAAAAGGAATCCGGGATGAGGAGCGCGTGATGCGAACGATTCTCGGAAAAGAGCGGGAACAGGCGCTATCGGAGCGGCTTCTGGCAGGAGAAAGAAAGATCCGCGAAAAGTTCTGATTTTGGGGCTTTAGAAAAAATTTAGAATTCAACAGACAAACAGTGCTTGCGTTTTGCGGCAGGCTGTGGTAAGTTTAAATTACTTTTACAGAACTTTAGAAAAACAAAACAGGAATATTCTGAGACAGAGGGTACTTATGCGATCCTCTGTTTTTTGCGTGCAAAAATAAGAAAACAGGATGTCGGCGCGGGCGGAAAGGGGAACATGAAAACAGAAGGAAAACGGGTATGGGGTTATCTTTTTCTTCTCTTTTTTCTGGCAGCAGGGTGGTATCTGATGCATCATTTCTGCGCGTATGTCGTGCTGTCCGGCTCGATGGAACCGAAGATCCCGACGGGAGCCGTGATTGTAGTGGACGGGCGGCGGAACGAATGGAATCCGGGGGAAGTAATTACCTACCGGAGAGGAAATATGGTGGTGACACACCGGATCGTGGAAAAGACAGAAGATGGATACCGAACAAAAGGAGATGCCAACGAAGAGGAAGACGCGGGAACGGTTCGGGGAGATCAGGTGGTCGGAAATGTGATCGCGGTTCTTCCCTGGATGGGGTATGGAATCGTCTGGATCCGGCAGAGAAAAACGCTCTTTTTTCTGGCGGCGGGATTCGTGATGATTTTTACGGGCCGGCAGCTTTGGCATGGCAGAAAAGAAATGGAAGAGAAACAGGCATGAAACATCATACAGAAAACAAACACAATGAAAAAACAGGAGGAATTCATCTATGAAAAAACAGCGGAAAATCGTATTCTGGGCAGCATCACTGCTTCTGACAGGAGCTCTGGCAGCAGGAGGAACACTGGCGTATCTGACAGACAAGGATTCTGTGACGAACCAGTTTGTCGTCGGAAAAGTGGATATCGAGGGGCATGAACCGGCATACGCACCGGACCCGGATGGAAAGACGAACCACATTGTGCCGACACAGGTGATTCCAAAAGATCCGCGCATCGAAAACAAGGGAAAGAATGATTCGTATGTCTATATGGATGTTTCCATCCCGATGGCAAAGGTGATCGTCGCGGATGCATCTGGAAAGCGGTTAAACGGAGGAGCAGCTGTGGAGACGGAACTGTTTTCCATGAACCAGCTCTCGAAAAAATGGGTGCTGATGTACAAGAAAAAACAGAACAGTTCTATGGTTTACACGTATCTCTACAATGAGGTTCTCGTTCCTGGAAAAACGACGGATCCTCTGTTCACAAGCGTGACAGCGGCGAATATCGTGGAAGGCCAGCTCGACGAAAAGGAGGTCGATATTCCGATCAATTACTATGCGATTCAGGCGCTGAACAC
>CAVBNJ010000223.1:0-5070 GCA_963596755.1 bacterium | reverse complement strand
GCCACGCACATGCTGCGGAATACCGGCCATGATGAGATTTCCTTAAGCTCGTTAAGCTCCAGTGACTACAGCCATCTTCCGGAACTCGTTAATTACCTGATCGACAGTTGCCCGGAAAAAGGTGTCAATATTTCCCTTCCGTCGCTCCGTATCGACGCATTCTCCCTTGATGTTATGAGCAAGGTGCAGGATATCAAAAAAAGCAGTCTGACCTTCGCACCGGAGGCGGGAAGCCAGAGAATGCGAAACGTAATCAATAAGGGTCTGACGAAGGAGGTCATTCTCGACGGAGCCGGAAAAGCGTTTGAGGGCGGCTGGAATAAAGTAAAACTGTATTTCATGCTGGGACTTCCGACCGAGACAGAAGACGATATCAAAGGCATCGCGCATCTGGCGGAGAAGATCGCAGAGCGTTACTACGAGATTCCGAAAGATCAGAGAAACGGAAAATGCCAGATCACGGCAAGCTCCTCGTTCTTTATCCCGAAACCGTTCACCCCGTTCCAGTGGGCGCCGATGAATACAGAGGAGGATTTCCTGAAAAAAGCATCAATCGTAAAAGCAGAGGTCCGTGCACAGCTGAACCAGAAGAGTATCCGCTACATTTATCACGAGGCAGACATCTCTCTGCTCGAGGGATTCCTTGCGCGTGGAGACCGGAAATGTGCCGAAGTCATCGAAAGAGCGTACAAAAAAGGTGCAATCTTTGATGCCTGGTCAGAATATTTCCGCAAGGATGCCTGGAAAGAAGCATTTGCGGAAACTGGCATTGACATTATGTTCTACGCCTGCCGTGAGCGCAGCACCGATGAGATTCTTCCGTGGGATTTCCTCGATATCGGCGTGACGAAAAAATTCCTGATCCGCGAATGGGAGCGGGCACAGAAAGAAACCGTTACCCCGAACTGTAAAATGCAGTGTTCCGGCTGCGGAGCAAAATCATTCGGAGGAGGTGTCTGCTATGAAAATCAGAATTAAATTTGCCAAAACAGGTGTGATGAAATTTGTGGGTCATCTGGATGTGATGCGTTACTTCCAGAAGGTGATCCGCCGTGCAGAGCTTCCGATTGCCTATTCCGAGGGATTCAGCCCGCACATGCTGCTCTCGTTTGCATCACCGCTCGGTGTCGGCATCAGCAGCACCGGTGAGTATTTCGATATGGTGCTTGCAGAAGATATGAAAACAGACGATATCGTAAACCGCCTGAATGCAACGATGGTCGAGGGAATGGAAGTAATTTCCGCCCGCCGCGTACCGGATGGAAAAGCAAGCAAGGCGATGTCGCTCGTTGCCGGAGCGGATTATCTTGTCCAGTTCCGCGAGGGAAAAACGCCGGATATTGATCTGGAAGCAAAAGTGCCGGAGTTTTTCGCACTTCCGCAGATTGAAATTATGCGGAAGACGAAACGAAGCGAGAAGCTGACCGATATCCGCCCGTGGATTTACGATATGAAAGTAAAAAACGGCGGTGTCTGGATGCAGCTTTCCACCGGAAGTGTTTCGAACCTGAAACCGGAGCTCGTGATGGAAGCGTTCTGCAAATGGTGCGGTGTGGAACTTCCGCCGTTTGCATGCACGATTCTGCGCGAGGAAGTTTACGCGGACATCGGAACGGAGGAAGAACGAAAACTGGTTCCGCTGGAAGCGTTAGGAGAAGAAGTTGAGTAAACGAATTGTCATTGCCCATCTGCCGTGGGAGGGAAAAGATTACCTCGTACACACGCTGTTTGAGGGAGAGAGCCCGGTTGAACTGACGGCTCTCTGCCGGGAGAACGAAACACTGCTCGGCAATATCTATGTCGGCCGTGTGGAAAAACTGGCTCCCGGTATCCGCGGCGCGTTCGTCTCGTTTGCGGAGCAGCAGAACTGTTTTCTCGATCTCTCCCGTGTAAAAGAAGGGTATCTTCTGAAAAAAACGCCGGGAACAGAGCTTCGCGCCGGAGATGAAATCGTTGTGCAGATTCAGCGGGAAGCACAGAAAACAAAGCTTCCGTCGGCGACAGCAGAGCTTTCCCTTTCAGGAAGTGCATTGGCGCTCTATTATGGAAAGCCGGAAATCTCGTGCTCGGGACGCCTTGCGGCGGAGCAGAAAAAACGGTTAAAAGAATTGGGAAGCCGGATTTTTCCGGAGCTTTCCGGCGGAGAACTTCCGTTTGGCGTGATCTTCCGCACCGCATCGGCTGATGCATCGGAAGAAGAAATCCGCCAGGAATATTTCGCTTTATCTGAAACGCTTGCGCGGATTGTCCGGTACGGAACGATGCGGAGCCTGTACTCCTGCCTGTATCGTGCGGCGGATGCCGTACCGGAGCTTGTCAAACGGTATGCACCGTCGGTTTCGGAGCTTGTGACGGACGACACGGAAACGTATGAGATCTGCAGAGAATATCTGGAAAACCATGATTTCGAGGAATGCCGTCTGATCCGGTATGAGGATCGGCTTACCACACTGGCAAAGAAAGAAAATCTCGAATTCCATGTAAAACAGGCACTCGACAAACGCGTGGAGCTGCCGTCCGGCGGTTTCCTTGTGATCGAGCCGACCGAGGCGCTGACGGCGATCGACGTGAACAGCGGAAAGCAGCTCGGCGGACGGAAAAAGGAGTTTCTGTACAGGGTAAACCAGGAGGCGGCACGGGAAATTGCCCGCCAGATCCGCCTGCGCGGGATTTCCGGTCTGATCCTTGTTGATTTTATCAACATGCCGGAAAAAGAACAGGAGGAACGCCTTCTTGGCTTTTTCCAGGGACTTGTGCGGGAAGATCCCGTCCCGACGAAGGTTGTGGATATGACGGCGCTTCACCTTGTGGAGCTGACGAGAAAGAAAATCCGCAGACCGCTGGCAGAACAGATGAAATGACAGTAAACATACAAAGGAGGAATGGATATGGAACAGCAAAAGAAACCGATTCACCTCAATGAAAATGATACCCCATATCTTTACGAACCTTTTCATAATCAGATGCCGGTAAAACGACCGCATCCGGCAGAAAAAACAGGAAAACTGAAAGCATGGCAGGGTGTGTTCGTATTTGCTTTTCTGATGGTTGCTTTCAACGTGATCGGAATTCCGCTTGTCGCATTTGGTGGGATGTACGGAAACGCGCTGGATGAAATTCTCGTGTTTCTGATCGGATCGATCCTCGTGGTGCGTGCACTTCACATTCCATTAAAAGAAGTATTCCCGGTGAAAAAGCCGGACGGAGCCGGAATCCTCGGAACTATTCTGATGTGGTATGTGACGTACCGCGGCGTACTCGCCCTGTTTCTTTTGATGGAATGGATTTTCCCACAGGAATACGCCAGCCTTTCCAATTCCATGGACAGCAGCATGGCAGGGCTTTCTTATTTTGGTGAACTGCTTGTCGTTGCCCTGACACCGGCCATCTGTGAGGAGGCGCTGCACCGCGGTCTTCTGCAGTACAGCCTGCGCGGCATCAAAAAGAAATGGGTGATGCTGCTTCTGATGGGCGTTTACTTCGGTGCATTCCACATGAGCATCATCCGTTTTCTTCCTATGATGATGATGGGAATCGTCCTCTCGTATGTGCGGATGAAGACCGACAACATGTTTTACAGCTCCCTGTTCCATTTCGTTCACAATGCATCGACGATTGTGGCAAGCATTGCGGCAAGTATTCTTTACATGTTTTCGCAGGGTGGGGCAGCTGCGGGCAGCAGCTACAGAACAGAAACTTATATCGGTATGTATCTGATCGAGGCGGCACTGATGCCGATCGGTCTTTACCTGGGAAGCCGTCTTCTGACGTATCAGCAGACCAAGAGCGAAGGCTTTTTCCCGAAAGAGGGAAGAAAAAAGACAATCGCAAAGATTGTGATTCCAACCGTTCTGCTGATTCTTGCCGGGCTGATTTTTCTTGGCATTGGAATGATGTAACAAACGGTGGGGCAATTTTGCGGAAATGTCCCAGCCGGGTAGAAAACAGGTACGATTTGTGATAGAATAACAGAAAATCAGGCGTTATACGATATTACAGAAAGGAAAAGCTGTTTTTTAAAAAAGAGACAGCAGGAATAAGAACTATGGCAAGAACAGCTATTGCTACCGACAGCAACAGCGGTATTACACAGAGTCAGGCGAAAGAACTGGGCGTTTTTGTCCTTCCGATGCCGTTCTTCATGCGCGGAAAAATCCAGTTTGAAGACATCGACCTGACACAGGAGCAGTTTTATCAGATTCTGGCAGAGGATGCGGCCGTTTCCACATCCCAGCCGTCCCCAGGAGATCTGATGGATTTCTGGAACAAGATTCTGGAAGAGTACGACGATGTTGTTTATATCCCGATGTCAAGCGGTCTTTCCACCTCCTGCGATACAGCAACCGTGCTGTCAGAGGATTATGAAGGAAAAGTCCAGGTAGTCAACAACCAGAGAATTTCCGTTACCCAGCAGCAGTCCGTTCTGGATGCAAAGAAAATGGCAAACCGCGGCGTGGCAGCAAAAGATATCAAAGCGATTCTCGAAGAGGATGCGCTGGATGCGAGTATCTACATTATGGTAGATACCTTAAAATATCTGAAAAAGGGCGGCCGTGTCACACCGGCAGCAGCCATGATCGGAACCGTTTTAAATATTAAGCCGGTGCTGACGATTCAGGGTGAGAAGCTTGACGCATTCGAAAAGGCACGCGGTGTGAAACAGGCAAAGAAAGCCATGATCAAAGCGATGAAAAAAGATCTGGAGAAACGTTTCGCAAAAGAGCGTGCAGCCGGTATCATGGGACTTCACATTGCGTATACGGCAAATGACCAGGAAATTATCGATGGATGGATTTCGGAAGTAAGAGAAGCTTTCCCTGATTTTGAAGTAGATGCACATCCGCTTTCCTTAAGCGTTGCCTGCCACATCGGACCTGGAGCCCTGGCAATTGCATGTGAAAAAAAATCTGCAATTTCCTGAAAAATGCTATTGACAAACAGCAGATGTGATGATATATTGTAGAAGTATGCCGCACAGAGAGGTAAAAGCGTCGAAAGACCACCGAATCTGGCGAGTAATTGATAGGGAGGTGCCATATGTACGCAATTATTGCAACAGGTGGTAAACAG
>CAVBNJ010000222.1:0-5088 GCA_963596755.1 bacterium | reverse complement strand
AACTCAGGCACGTTGACGCACGCGTAAATTTCCCCGTTCTGCGGATTCATGAGAAGGATCGAAACGCTGTCCGCCTGTTTTTCCTCCATCGCCTTTTCCGCCGCCTGCTGACAGTACGCCTGAATATTGGCATCCAGACTGACTTTCAGATCCCTTCCCGCCACCGGCTCCTGCCGGCTCTCCCCGATGCCGTTCTGCTCGATTCCGCGTGCATCCGTCGTCGTCAGGATTTTTCCGTTGATTCCCTTTAAAATCTCCTCATATTCCACCTCCAGTCCGATGATGCCCTGATTGTCTCCGCCGGTAAAACCGATCACACGCGATGCCAGCTCTCCTTTTGGGTAATAACGCTTAAAATCTTCATCCACCTTCACCCCCGCGTAGCCGTACGAGCGGATTTTATCGCCCGTCTCCTTGTCCACATTCGTTTTGACACGCTCAATCGAGGACCGCTTCTCCACCCTTTTGCGCGCCGTCTCCTCCGAAATTCCAAGTTCTTTTGTGAGCATCGCGATGACATCTTCCGGCTCCTCAATCTGACTGTGAATGACCGAAATCGTACAGACGGTGCGGTTTGCCGCGAGCACTTCTCCGTTTGCATCGAGAATCCGCCCGCGCGCCGCCTTGATGTCGCGCTCCCGCTCGTGCAGATCGTCCGCCTTTTCGGAGTAATAGACCGATCGGAAGACGCAGAGATACACCAGCCTTCCGGCAAGTCCGACCATCATTCCCATGCAGAGCACCCAGAGAAGAACCGTCTTTTTCCGGTGGTACGTTTTGTTTTTACGCATAGAATACCCCATAGCCGAATCCATTATGATAACACTATATGGAAACTTCTATGGGGTTATGTCTTTTGTTTTTTTTCTGTTTTTTCTTATCTTTTACTGTTCATTTCTTTTACTGCTCATTGATGAGATCCAGCTCGTCGTTTGTCAGACCGCCGTTCTCCATATCGCTGTTTTCGGTACTGTTTCCTGTATCTTCGCTCTGTACCGGTGCCGATACATTCGTATCTTCTGCTCCGGTCTCGGAGCCTTCGCTCGTCTCACCATCGGTGTCGTCCGGGAATACGTTCAGGTACGGCAGCAGCTCGGTGTAGATCTCTTTTGCGATCTCCTGCGCCAGCACGCTGTTTGCCTGATCTTCCACATCCGGCTCGTCTACAACAACGTAAACGACAGCTTTCGGATTTTCCACCGGCGCAAATCCAAGGAACGAAACGAGGTATTTTCCATTTCCACGCGGATACTTCTGCGCGGTACCTGTCTTTCCGCCCATGGTGTAGCCGGCAACTTTTGCACTCTGGCCGGTTCCCTCACGCACGGCTCTCTGGAGAAAGCTCTTTAATTTATCGCTGATCTCCGTCGAAACGGTCTGGCGCACCAGGTTCGGTTCGTTGCTCTCGACAACGGCACCTGTGCTGTCGGTAATGCTCTTCATCACATGCGGCTGGTAATAATTTCCGCCGTTGATCAGGGAAGAAAATGCAGCCGCCTGCTGAACCATCGTTACCGTGTAGCCCTGTCCGAACGTACACGTTGCAAGCTCGGTCGGTCCCATGGAATCTTCATCGTGAAGCAGGCCGTATGCCTCGCCCGGCAGATCAATGCCCGTCAGGCTGCCGAAGCCGAAAATATTCTGATACCGCAGAAACTCGGTCGCTCCCATCTTCTGTCCGATCTGCATCATGCCGGCGTTGCAGGAGTTTTTCAGTACATCGGCCGGTGTCTCCAGCCCGTGAGCTCCCGGATAAACGGCACAGCGGATCATCTGTCCCGCAATCGTTTCATAGCCCTCGCAGTCAAACAGCGAATCGTCATCAATCGCGTTGATGGAGTATGCCGCCGCCACGTTCATCGGCTTTGCCGTCGAACCAGGCTCATACGTATCGGAAATACAGTAGTTTTTCCAGATGGCACTTAAAGCCTCCATCGTCTCAGAATCGTTCATCGCATCGATGTCTTCCTGGGAATAGAAAGGCGTCAGATCCCGCGGATTGTTGAGGTCATACCAGTCGGACGAATCCATGCCGAGAATCTCGCCGTTGTTCGGATCCATCACGACCACACCGATATTCTTCGCCGCTTTG
Source organism: bacterium (assembly GCA_963596755.1). Lineage (GTDB taxonomy): Bacteria > Bacillota > Clostridia > Lachnospirales > Lachnospiraceae > Fusicatenibacter. The sequence goes on along the minus strand of CAVBNJ010000222.1, from coordinate 2,996 downwards.
TTCCGGCGGTTCGACTCGGTATTCTCCTCATCGGCACCGTTCTGGATATTGATTTTCTCATTATAATTCTCAATCGCCGTGCGGATAATCTTCTGAATATTCGCATCGATCGTCGTCACCACGTTTTTGCCCGGCTGCGCCTCGATGATCGTCTGCTCCATGTCCGCATCGTCGTTGTAATAGCCGAACTGGCGGCCGTTCACACCGTTTAAGACGCTGGAATAATATCCTTCAATTCCCCAGTCAGCGGTGTCCCCCGAGTACGTGAAGCCGATCAGATCGCACGCAAGCGAATTCAGCGGATACGTTCTCTGGTACGATTCCTCGAACCAGACACCGCGGATGTTGGCGCGGTACGCTTTTTCTGCCTGCTCCGTCTCGTCGAGTTCCTTGTTCTTTTTGTCGGTGTACTCATCCACATAGGCCTCAAACGCTTTCTTCGCGTCCATCGAAACCCCTTTTGCGAGAACCTGATACTGGCTCTCTTTTGTGGCATCGTTCGTCAGACGGTCACGGATATCTGTCTCATCGAGTCCGAAATACTCTACCAGTGCCGCCACCGTCGGATCGACATACGGCGTGGTATCCTGTTTATTTTCATCTTTGACCGTCGCATTCACGACTTTGCAGTCCAGAACGACATTGTAAACCTTCTCGCTCGTCGCCAGAATCGTTCCATTCCGGTCGGTAATGTTGCCCCTCTGGAATGGAATCGTCCTGCTGTCGTAGGACTGCTGGGTCTGGCTTAAGACCTGTCTTTCGTATTTTTCTCCTTTTGTGGCATTCACATACGTAATATCAAGCGCTAAAGCAACAAAAACCAGCATCACTCCCAAAAAGAGTGCTACCAGTTTTCTGCTCATCCGCCCACTTGTCTTCCGTCTCCGGAATGCCCCGCTTCGTTTCTTATTTTTTTTCTGTTTACTCACGTTTTCACCTATTTCGCATCCGGAACATCCTGATACTGTCTCACATAGCTGTTTTCTGAATCATCGAAATAAATTACCTGGGACTCGTCTGCATATTTCATGCCGAGCCGGTTCTGTGCGGCTTCTTTGATTGCCTCAAGATCCTGAGATGCAACCGTTGTATTGTAATAGGCGTCATTGTCCGCCTTCAGATCGCTTAATTCTTTTTCCTTGCTGGTGATGTCTTCCGCCTGTGTGGTAACCACAGTCTGCAGTTTGACATACGCAACACACGCCGCGATACACAGTGTGCAGACAATGGCAAGAAAAATCGCATAGCCCGCGCTGATCTGTGTCGCGCGCGCCCGGTTTCTTCTTGTCTGGCTGCTCACTCCCGGTTTCAGAGGCTGCGCTTCTCTTGGCGTTTCCTGTGGCTGCGCCGCAAGACGACGTACCGCGCTTCCGTCTTCAAACGTATCTGGCGTATAACGATTCGTTCTATCTGTCGAATTTACCCTTCCATCTGCCCGTCTGGCCATAACTTCTCTGTCTCCTTCGTGCCGAGCCGTCACACTTTTCGTTCAAAGACGCGCAGCTTCGCGCTCTTGGAACGGGGATTTGTTTCCATTTCCTCTTCTCCCGGCAAGATCGGTTTCCGAGTTACAACGGTTCCCTTGGACTTCTTCCCGCATACGCAGACCGGAAATTCCGGCGGACACGTACATGGATGCTCGTTTTTTCTGAAAATGTTTTTTACGATACGGTCTTCCAGAGAATGAAAGGTGATGACACAAAGTCTTCCACCGTCATTTAAGAGATCAATCATGCCGTCCAGTGACTCCGAAAGAACGGTAAGTTCCTGGTTCACTTCGATACGGATTGCCTGAAAGGTTCTCTTGGCCGGATGGCCGCCCGTCGCCCTTATTTTTGCCGGAATCGAGCGCTTGATGATTTCGATTAACTCCCCAGTTGTTCGAATCGGCGCCTGCTGCCGGCTTATGCATATATTGTGTGCAATTTTTCTTGCAAAACGCTCTTCTCCATATTCATGGAGAATACGCGAAAGATTCTCTTCGCTGTAATCGTTCACTACTTCGTACGCGGAAAGAGCATTTCTCTGATCCATCCGCATATCCAGCGGAACATCCTCACGGTATGTGAATCCACGCTCTGCATTATCCAGCTGGTAGGAAGAAACTCCCAGATCCAGCAGGATTCCGTCTACCCCGGTGACTCCGATTTCGGCAAGACGCGGAACCATATCGCAATAATTGCTGCGGATAATAGTAACCTGGTTCTTAAAAGGTTCCAGGCGTTTACCCGCAGCAGCTATCGCAGCTTCATCCTGATCTATGCCTATTAATCTCCCCGTGGCAGATAAGCGCTCACATATATGACTGGAATGTCCAGCGCCTCCCAACGTCCCGTCCACGTAGATTCCGTCCGGTTTTATCTTAAGGTTTTCAATGGTTTCATTCAGTAATACTGATGTATGCGAAAATTCCATGGTCATCTCCTGTATCCCAACGAAACAGATCAGATCACAATGCCCATCTCCTCCATAGATTCGGCGATGGCATCCATATCATCATAATTGCTGTTTTCGTTCCATTTTTCCTTGCTCCAGATTTCGATCCGGTTGATATTTCCGGTAAGGACTACATCTTTTTCGAGACCAGCAAATTCCCGCAGCGTTGCCGGTACGAGAATCCTCCCCTGCTTGTCCAGTTCACATGATGCAGCACCTGCTACAAAGAAACGGGAAAAAGTTCTGGCGTTTTTGTTTGTAAGTGGTAAGGCTCTCAGCTTCTCTTCAAAGGCAACCCATTCGTCATTTGGGTAAATGGAAAGACATCCGTCCAATCCCTTCGTCAGTACGAACTCATCTCCCAACTGTTCCCTGAACTTGGCCGGTATGATCAATCTTCCCTTCGCGTCAATCGTATGACTGTACTCTCCCATGAACATAACGAAAACCCTCTTATCACCTGAAATGGCGGTCTCCCCACGCACCACTTCATGTACCGCGCCGTGTTCGGACTGCCACATCCGCTCCACAACGCACCACATTTCACCACTTTCTACCAC
>CAVBNJ010000221.1:0-5106 GCA_963596755.1 bacterium | reverse complement strand
GCAGATGTACACATCGACGGATACGGACGAAGTGCTGCGCCTGCTGGAGCAGTATAATGTGACCTACATTTTTGTGGGCAGCAAAGAAAAAGAGAAATACGGCGATGCGTTAAACGAATCGCTGCTGCAGTCGATCGGAGATATCGTATATCAGGATTCCAATTCCGGTACATATATCCTTCAGGTGCAGGATAACTAAGAAAAAACGGGAGAAAAGAACCGCGAAAGACGGCATCTTTTCTCCCGTTTTTCATATAATACAGGGAACGCAAAAAGAGCAGAGGAACGAAATATGCGGAAAAGGCTTGGCAGGAAAAGGGTGCGGCGTGTTCCTCTGCCGTTTCTGGCTGCAGCAGCAGCGGGAATCATTGTGCTGGAACTGCTGCGGTCCTGCGGAAGGGAGACAAAAGAGACGGCGGTTCAAGGGGAAGCGAGCGCCGCAAAAGAAGTTGCACTGACATTTGATGACGGGCCGAACTGCTGCTATACGCCGGAGGTGCTCGATATTTTAAAGGAAAACGAGATCCCGGCGACGTTCTTTCTGCAGGGGCAGTGCCTTGCCGGAAATGAGGATCTGGTGCGCCGGATGAGCGAGGAGGGCCATCTGATCGGAAACCACACCTTCCATCACGTCCAGCTCACCAAAGTGGCGGAGGAGGAAGCCCGGGATGAGGTTGTGAAAACGAGCAACGCGATCTATGAGATCACCGGTACATACCCCGTCTATATCCGGCCGCCGTTCGGCGAATGGAGGGAGGGGCTTGACCTTGCGGTGACGATGATTCCGGTGCTCTGGGATGTTGATTCGCGTGACTGGGAGAGTCAGAACACCGAGGCGATCTGCCGCGCGGTGCTCCCGAACGTGAAGGACGGCAGCATTATCCTCATGCACGACGGTTACCGCGCGACCGTGGAGGCGCTGCGGCGGATCGTGAAAGAATTAAAAGAAGAGGAATACACATTTGTGACGGTGCGGGAGCTGATTGAAGAGTAAATTTTGTGTTTCGAATCGAACATAGTTGCGAGAAATGTGAGATTAAGGACTTGAGGATCACGGCCCAGGTGTGATAAGATAAAAGGCAGGAAGAAAAATGGGGTGAAAAATACATGGATTTGTTTGATTATATGAAAGAAACCACAATGGAAAAGGAGTCCCCCCTCGCATCGCGCATGCGTCCGACGACGCTGGATGAAGTTGTCGGACAGGAGCACATCATCGGTCCTGGAAAGCTTTTATACCGTGCGATCAAGGCGGATAAACTTGGCTCCGTCATTTTCTACGGCCCTCCGGGAACGGGAAAAACGACGCTCGCCCGCGTGATCGCAAACACGACGAGTGCGGAATTCACGCAGTTAAATGCCACGACAGCCGGCAAAAAAGATATGGAAGAGGTTGTAAAAGAGGCGCAGCAGCGGATCGGCATGTACGGCAAGAAGACGATTCTCTTTGTCGACGAGATCCACCGCTTCAACAAGGGCCAGCAGGACTACCTGCTCCCGTTCGTGGAGGACGGCACGCTTGTCCTGATCGGCGCGACGACGGAAAACCCGTATTTCGAGGTCAACGGGGCGCTGATTTCCCGATCCATCATCTTTGAGCTGAAGCCGCTTGAAAAAGCAGACATCGAAAAACTGCTGGACCGCGCCGTGACAGACCCGGTGAAGGGACTTGGAACATACAACGTTGTGCTCGAGCCCGATGCGAGAGAATTCCTGGCTGACATCGCAGGCGGCGACGCGAGAGCTGCCTTAAATGCGATCGAGCTGGGTGTCCTCTCGACGGAGCGCCAGGCGGACGGAAAGATCCACATCGATCTGGAAACGGCATCGGAGTGTATTCAGAAGCGCGTCGTGCGGTACGACAAAACGGGCGACCAGCATTACGATACGATCTCGGCATTCATCAAGAGCATGCGCGGCTCGGACCCGGATGCAGCCGTCTTTTATCTGGCAAAAATGCTGTACGCCGGGGAAGATATCAAGTTTATCGCACGCCGTATCATGATCTGTGCGGCAGAGGATGTCGGCCTTGCCGATCCGAATGCCTTAAATGTGGCAGTTTCCGCATCGCTGGCCGTCGAGCGCGTCGGCATGCCGGAAGCGCAGATTATCCTCGCCGAGGCGGCGACGTACGTGGCCTGCGCACCGAAGAGCAATTCGTCGTGTGAGGCGGTCTTTGCGGCAATGAAAACGGTCGGAAGTGTGCGGACATCCGTTCCGCCGCATCTGCAGGATGCCCATTACAAAGGCTCTGCCAAACTGGGCCACGGCGAAGGATATCAGTATGCACACGATTACCCGAATCACTACGTCGAGCAGCAGTATCTGCCGGACGAGATCTTAGGAAGCCGCTTCCTGCACCTGGGAACGAACGGCTACGAGCAGAAGATCCGGGAAAATTTCAAAAAGATTGGAAAAGACATCGAATAAAAGGGGAAGAAACCATGACAGACTGGCTTGGAAAGCCGTATTACTCGCTGGATGCCTATTTGAAAGAGACATTCGGTGAAAAAGTGTACAAGCTCTCACTCGACGGAGGCATGACGTGTCCGAACCGGGACGGTACGTGCGGGGATCGGGGCTGCATTTTCTGCAGTGCGGGCGGTTCCGGCGATTTTGCCGGCGACCGGCGCAAATCGATCACGGAGCAGATCCGGGAGCAGAAAGAACTGCTGCAGACAAAAAGGCCGGTGCATAAATTCATCGCCTACTTTCAGGCGTACACAAACACCTACGCGCCGGTGGACTATCTGGAAAAAATCTTCCGGGAGGCGTTTGCCGACGAAGAAGTGGTGGTGCTTTCCATCGGGACAAGACCGGACTGCTTAGGGGAGGATGTGCTGGCGCTTCTGGAAGAACTGAACCGGATCAAGCCGGTCTGGGTCGAGCTGGGACTCCAGACGATGCATGAAAAAACGGCAGAGTACATCCGGCGCGGTTATCCGCTTGACTGCTTTGAACGGGCAGTGGAAGAGCTGGACAAACGGAACATTCCCGTGATCGTCCACACGATCCTCGGACTCCCGGGGGAGGGCAGCGAAGAGGTCTTTCAGACGATGGAATACCTGAATCGTCTCCCGATCTCCGGCATCAAACTGCAGCTGCTCCATGTTCTGACGGGCACCGACCTTGCGGCTGATTATGAGGCCGGTGCATTCCGAACGCTGGAACAGGACGAGTATCTGTCCCTTGTGATCGGGTGTCTTATGCGTCTCCGCCCCGATCTTGTCATCCACCGCGTGACGGGCGACGGCCCCGGGGATCTTCTGATCGCACCGAAGTGGAGTCAGGCGAAACGGACCGTTTTAAATGAGCTGCATCACCGCATGAAAGAAGAAAACGCGCGCCAGGGCCAGCTCTGGACCAATTGTTGACAGGTTTAACAGAAAAAGGAGGAACCGCCTGTGATTGAATCATCCTTTACGTTATACAAACTGATTATTCTCTATATGCTGCAGAATGTAAACTTTCCGCTGTCGAATACACAGATTTCAGACTTTATCCTGGAAAAAGAGTACACGAATTACTTCCATCTCCAGGAGGCGTTAAGTGAGCTGCAGGATACGAAACTGATCGAGATCGAGAAGGTGCGCAACACCTCGTATTACCACATGACCGAAGAGGGCAGCAAGACACTTTCTTTTTTCGAAAATGAGATTTCCCCGGAAATCCGGGAGGAGATCGACCACTATATGAAGGAACATTCCTACGAACTGCGCAAAAAAGCGTCCGTTGTGGCAGACTACTACAAGACCGCGGGGGATGACTATGAGGTCCGCTGCCAGGCAAGAGAGCGCAAGACGACCATTTTCGAGATCGTTGTGACCGTTCCGTCCGAGGAGGCGGCGAAAAAGATCTGCAGCAACTGGGAGAACCGGAGCCAGAAGATTTATGCTTCGATTATGAATGAACTGTCAAGATAACGATTGACAGGAATGATGGCATATAATAGAATAAATAAGTATGTCTAAAAAGCATAAACATGGAAAACATAGTAAATAAGATTTTATATTCCAAAGGAGATAAAACCGTGCCTGATTATACAAAAGAAATTGAAAGACGGCGTACCTTCGCCATCATTTCCCACCCGGATGCCGGTAAAACTACACTGACCGAGAAATTCCTGCTGTACGGAGGAGCGATCAACCTCGCCGGTTCCGTAAAAGGAAAAGCGACCGCGCGCCATGCCGTATCGGACTGGATGGAGATCGAGAAAGAGCGTGGTATTTCTGTCACCTCTTCCGTTCTGCAGTTTAACTATGACGGCTACTGCATCAACATTCTGGATACCCCGGGACACCAGGACTTCTCGGAGGATACGTACCGTACTCTGATGGCAGCCGATTCCGCCGTCATGGTCATCGATGCATCGAAAGGTGTCGAGGCACAGACCAGAAAGCTGTTCAAAGTCTGTGTTATGCGCCACATCCCGATTTTTACCTTCATCAACAAGATGGACCGCGATGCGAACGATACCTTCGAACTGCTCGACGAAATCGAGAAAGAGCTCGGTATCGCAACCTGCCCGATCAACTGGCCGATCGGTTCCGGAAAGAAATTCCGCGGCGTTTACGACCGCGATAAAAAGAAAGTCCTTACCTTCTCCGATACGATGAAGGGAACGAAAGAGGGTATTGAGGAAGAAATTGATATCGACGATCCGCATCTTCTTGATGTTGTTGATGAGGACCAGAAAGAACAGCTCATGGATGAGATTGAGCTGCTCGACGGCGCAAGTGCAGAGTTTGACCAGGAACTTGTCAGCAAAGGAGAGCTCTCCCCGGTATTCTTTGGATCTGCTCTTACCAACTTCGGTGTTGAGACATTCCTGCAGCACTTCCTCACGATGACCATGCCGCCGCTTCCGCGTACCGCAGACTGCGGTGTGATCGATCCGGTCAAAGAAGATTTCTCCGCGTTTGTCTTTAAAATCCAGGCAAACATGAACAAAGCACACCGCGACCGTATCGCGTTCATGCGTATCTGCTCCGGTAAATTTGACGCCGGAATGGAAGTGTTCCACGTACAGGGACAAAAGAAAATGCGTCTTTCCCAGCCGCAGCAGATGATGGCGAGCGACCGTCATATCGTAGACGAGGCATACGC
>CAVBNJ010000220.1:0-5172 GCA_963596755.1 bacterium | reverse complement strand
AAAATTCCGTTAGGAAAAACAGTATTAAGAATGATTCATAAAAAAGCCCCGCGGTTTTCTGAAGGAACAGAAACCTGCGGGGTATTTTTTTGATGTATTTATTTTGAAACGTGTGCGAGCAGTTCTTCAATCAGCTCTTTTGCCGCCGCGTTCTGATGCTGTCTTGGATTTAAGAGCAGACAGATGTCGCGTGAAGGTGCTTCCTCCATAAGAGGAATCTGACAGACCGTCCCGTTTTTCAGCGCATCGCGCGCAAGCTCTTCCGGATAAAATCCGATGCCGAGGTTATACTCGACCATAGGCAGAATCTGATCTGTTGTCGCCGCTTCCATATCAGGATGAAACGCCAGATTGTGATCGAGAAAGTATTCGGCGTACAGTTCCCGTGTGCCGGTGTCTTTTCCAAGCGAGATAAACGGATATTCCGAAAGCTCATCGAGGCGGTGCTGTTTTGCGGCAATCGAGGCGTATTTGGAACCGCCGATCAGGATTTCGCGGAACGAAAAAATCGGAATTTTATGGAGCGGTTTCGGGATTTCCACAGGACTTGTGACGACGGAAAAATCGACAAGGCCGTTTTCCAGTGCCTGAATCGCCTGCGGTGTGGAATGGTTGGAAATCCGGAGGCGTACGTGCGGGTACTGGGTGTGGAAATGCTCAAGGCGGGAGAGAAGCATCAGCCGGAGTGCTGTCTCGCTGGCACCAATGGTGATCAGGCCGCTTTCGAGGGAGCGCTCTTTGGCGATTTCTTCCTCGACCGTGCGGAGCTGTTCGTAGGCGACGGCAACACGTTCATAGACTTTTTCGCCCTCCGCTGTGAGCGTAACACCCTGGTGGGAGCGGATGAACAGCTTGCAGCCGAGCTCACTTTCCAGATTGTTCATGCATCTGGTGATGTTCGGCTGATTGTTCTTTAAGATTTCTGCGGCTTTTGTAAAGCTGTGATATTGTGCTACAAAGTAAAAAATGCGATAATAATCATATGTAATCATAAAAATCTCCCGGGATACAAAAAATGTAGATCTAATCACTATAGAGGATATGGGGAGAATTGTCAAGTAATGGCAAAATTTGTCAGCCTGACTGCAATATTTTTGGAAAAAACACTTGCAAAATACCCGGACAGGGTATATAGTGTAGGAGAAAACAAGATACCCCATCGGGGTATGTGATAAAGACAGAAAGGAAGACATACGATGGAACAATACAACGTAACCGGCATGAGCTGTGCTGCCTGCCAGAGCCGTGTCGAAAAAGCCGTATCGAAGGTGCCGGGCGTCACATCCTGCGCGGTCAGCCTTCTGACGAATTCCATGGGCGTTGAGGGAACCGCTTCCCCGGCGGACATTATCGCAGCCGTGGAAAATGCAGGCTATGGAGCGTCAAAAAAAGGGGAAAAGGGAAGCACATCTGCTGGAGCGTCTTCCGCAGAATACGAGGAAATGCTGAAAGACAAAGAGACGCCGGTCATGAAGCGCCGCCTGATCAGCTCCTTAATTCTCCTGATTCCGCTGATGTACTTCTCCATGGGCCATATGATGTGGGGATGGCCGCTGCCGAAGTTCTTTGAGGGCAACCACATTGCGATGGGACTTGTCCAGCTTCTGCTTACGATTGCCATTATGGTCATCAACCAGAAGTTTTTCATCAGCGGCTTCAAGAGCCTCTGGCACAAAGCGCCGAATATGGACACGCTGGTAGCGCTCGGCTCCACAGCGTCCTTCGTCTACAGCGTTTACGCCCTGTTTGCCATGACCGGCGCACAGGTGCAGGGAGACATGGATGCTGTCATGAGTTACATGCACGAGTTTTACTTTGAGTCCGCAGCGATGATATTGACATTGATCACCGTCGGAAAGATGCTGGAGTCGATTTCGAAAGGAAAGACGACGGATGCATTAAAGAGTCTGATGAAGCTGGCTCCGAAGACTGCGGTCATTCTGCAGAATGGAAAAGAAGTAGAAGTTGCAATCGACCAGGTGAAAAAAGGCGATCACTTTATTGTCCGCCCGGGCGAAAATATCCCGGTGGACGGCGTTGTCCTGGAGGGAACGAGTGCGGTCAATGAGTCTGCGCTGACCGGAGAAAGCATTCCGGTGGACAAAGAGGCAGGCGACCGTGTTTCCGCAGCGACCCTGAATCAGTCCGGTTTCCTGACCTGTGAGGCAACGAGAGTCGGAGAGGACACAACACTCTCCCAGATTATCCAGATGGTCAGCGATGCAGCAGCCACGAAAGCGCCGATCGCAAAAGTTGCCGATAAGGTATCCGGCGTCTTTGTACCGACCGTCATCTGCATCGCGCTGGTAACCATCGTCGTATGGCTGCTGGCAGGAGAGAGCGTTGGCTTTGCACTGGCAAGAGGAATTTCCGTCCTCGTTATCAGCTGCCCGTGTGCGCTCGGCCTTGCCACTCCGGTTGCGATCATGGTCGGAAACGGCATGGGAGCCAAGAACGGAACGATGTTCAAAACCGCAGTTTCCCTTGAGGAGACCGGAAAAACACAGATTGTAGCACTCGATAAGACCGGAACGATCACAAGCGGCGAGCCGCAGGTAACCGACCTTGTACCTGCAGAAGGTGTGACAGAGGACGAGCTGTTAAAAGCAGCATATGCGCTGGAACAGAAGAGTGAGCATCCGCTTGCCCGTGCGATCCTTGCAATGGCAGAGGAAAAAGGCCTGGCAAAAGAGGAAGTCAGTGATTTCTCCGCACTTCCTGGAAATGGTCTGGTAGCAAAACGGAACGGAAAAGAGCTCTGCGGAGGAAACCGCGCGCTGATTGTGAAGAAAGCAGCGCTTTCGAGCCAGATGGAGGAGCAGGCAGCGAAGCTCTCCGAAGAAGGAAAAACACCGCTGTTCTTTGCGGAAAATGGAAAAATGCTCGGTATGATTGCCGTTGCGGATGTCATCAAAGAAGACAGCCCGCGTGCCGTAAAAGAGCTGCAGAATATGGGAATCCGTGTCGTGATGCTGACCGGAGACAATGAGCGCACTGCGCGTGCCATCGGCGCACAGGCGGGTGTGGATGAAGTCATCGCAGGCGTTCTGCCGGATGGAAAAGCGGCAGTAGTCAGCCGTCTGAAAGAAAAAGGAAAAGTAGCGATGGTAGGCGACGGCATCAACGATGCACCGGCCCTTACGAGTGCCGATATCGGAATCGCCATCGGAGCCGGAACGGATATTGCGATTGATGCGGCCGACGTTGTCCTGATGAAGAGCCGTCTCTCCGATGTGCCGGCAGCGATCCGCTTAAGCCGTGCAACACTCCGGAACATTCACGAGAATCTGTTCTGGGCATTCATTTACAATATCATTGGTATTCCGCTGGCAGCGGGTATCTGGATTCCGCTCTTTGGCTTAAAGCTGAACCCGATGTTCGGTGCGGCGGCAATGAGCCTTTCGAGCTTCTGCGTAGTGACAAACGCCCTGCGTCTGAATCTGTTTCGGATGCACGACGCGTCAAAAGATAAAAAAATTAAAAACGAGGTTTCTAAGGAGGATCTGAACATGACAACAGAACAGGGAATGGTAAAAACCATGACAATTGAAGGAATGATGTGCGGCCACTGTGAGGCAAGAGTGAAAAAAGCGCTTGAGGCAGTAGAAGGCGTTGCATCTGCAGAAGTAAGCCACGAAAAAGGAACGGCAGTCGTAACACTCGCCGCTCCAGTTGCAGATGACGTGCTGAAAACAGCAGTTGAGGCACAGGATTACACCGTAAAAGGAATTGCATAACAGAAAGCCTGAAAAAGCAAAACGGCGCATGCGGAAAAAATCTGCATACGCCGTTTTTTCGCCTGAAAACAGCAAAAAATCGCCATTCTTTTCGAAAAATTCGTGACAAATACGAAAAAATCCGTTAGGATAGAGAAAAAGAAGTGCCGTTCGGCACATGGGGAGGATTTTACGATTATGACAGAGTACAGACTTGCAAAGCCGGAGGAGTGGGAGGACTGTATTGAACTTGCAAACTACGTGTTCAGCACTGCACACCGTCCGCATGACTTTGAACAGCTGATTCCAAGAGTTTACCAGGCGGGACCGGAGATGGCGCGGATTCACCGTGTTGCCGTGGCAGAAAACGGCAGACTGCGTGCCGAGATTGCGGTACTTCCGCAGAAAATGGCGGCAGGTGGAAAAATGCTCCGCGTGGGGTATGTAGGAAGCGTTTCCGTTCATCCAAAGGCAAGAGGCGAGGGCCATATGAAACGGCTTCTTTCCGACTGGATCGCAGAGCTTGAGGGAAACTGTGATCTTCTGGCACTGGACGGCCAGAGGCAGCGGTATGCCTATTTTGGCTTTACGCCGGGAAGTGAAAAATACACATTCTGCCTCGACGAGGCCAATGTACGCCACACCTGGAAAAACAACGAACTTTCGGGCTACACGTTCACACCGCTGTTTACACGGAAAGAGAACGGCGAAGCAGACCAGGAGGCAGTATCGTTTGCACAGAAGCTGAACGAGGCAAAACCGCTCTATATCGTGCGCGATGATGTGGAAGCGGCCTTAAAAACCTTCGGCGAGGAGGCAGCTGCCGTCTGGAAGAACGGCGAGCGGATCGGCTATCTTGCGGTCAGCGGGGAGAATGGAATTGCGGAAGCAGAATTTGCAGAGGACGCAGACTACGTTCCGGCGCTGGCAGCGTATCTGAAAGAGAAAAAGCTCAGTACGCTTTTCATTTCCGTTCCGGTGTATGAGACGAAAAAAGCAGCGGCGCTTTCCGAACTCTGCGAGAGCTTTGCAAAAGAGCGCTGCGGTTCCGCGATGTACCGCATTTTCGATTTCGCAAATGTGGCGGAAGCATTTTTAAAACTGAAAGCAGCGCAGATGGGAATCAGCGACGGAACGTGGTCCGCGGTGATGGAAGGACAGCCTGTGACCATCCAGGTGCAGGACAATACGGTGACCGTAACCCGCGAGGCACATCCGGGAGCCGCCGTGCTTGATCGGGAAGAGGCACAGGAACTGCTGCTTTCTCCATTAGCCTGTGTGGGAAATAAGGTCCCGCAGGAAGTCTGGAAAAAGATCCCAGCAGACTGGTTCCCATTACCACTTTATTGTTTCATGGCAGATGAGTTTTGACAGAATAAGGAGACGCAGCGATGAGTGAAAAAGAAGAAAAAGAGCAGATCCGATACCATATTATTTTTTACGGCCAGGTGCAGGG
>CAVBNJ010000219.1:0-5177 GCA_963596755.1 bacterium | reverse complement strand
CTGCGCAAAGAGCAGGAGAAACGGCTTGGTGTGGACAAGCTGCATTATTACGATGAGGAGCTGATCTTTCCGGAGGGAAATGCAGTGCCGGAGGGAACGACTGCGGAGCTGGTTGCGAAGGCGCAGAAGATGTATCATGAACTGTCGAAGGAGACGGGGGAGTTCTTTGATTTTATGGTGGATCATGAGCTCTTTGATCTGGAGACGAAGCCGGGAAAACAGACGGGCGGTTACTGTACATTTCTGAATACGTTTAAAGCACCGTTTATTTTCTCAAACTTCAACGGCACGAGCGCAGATGTTGATGTTCTGACTCATGAGGCGGGCCATGCGTTTGAGGCATATACGGCGGCAAAGCAGATTCCGTTTATGGATATGGTATTCCCGACAAGCGAGGTGGCGGAGATTCACTCGATGTCGATGGAGCATTTTGCCTATCCGTGGATGGATGCGTTCTTTGGAGAAAAGGCAGACGATTACCGTTATGCACATCTGATGAGTGCGCTGGAAGTCATTCCGTACATGGTATGCGTGGACGAATTCCAGCATAAAGTATTTGAAAATATCGGCATGACGGCGAAAGAGCGCCGTGAGGTATGGCATCAGTTAGAGCTGAACTATATGCCGTGGAGAAATTATGACGGACACAAGTTCCTCGAAGAGGGCGGTTTCTGGATGCAGAAGCAGCATATCTTTGTGAATCCGTTCTATTATATTGACTACGCGCTGGCACAGATCTGTGCATTCCAGTTCTTTGAGCGGTCGAAGAAAGAGCCGGAGCAGGCATGGGCTGATTATTACCGTCTCTGCCAGGCGGGCGGAAGCAAGGGATATTTTGAACTGCTGGATCTGGCGGGGCTTAAAAATCCGTTTGTGGATGGAACCGTGGAAGAGGTCGTTGAGGGGCTGAAGCCGTATTTAAAACGCAAAGTAAAGTATACGATCCGTCCGGTGCGCGAGGAGGATCTGAAAAAAGTAGCAGAGGTGGAGGCAGTGTGCTTCCCAGCTGCGGAGGCGGCAGGCTATGAGGACTTTGTTGAGCGCTACAAGACCTGCAAAAACAGCTTCTTTGTGGCAGAGACCGAGGACGGAGACATCGCAGGCTTCTGCAACGGCTGCTGCGCGGATACGGATTATCTGGCAGATGCGCTGTACCACGATGCTTCGCTTCACAACCCGGACGGTGATTACCAGATGATTTTCGGACTGGATGTCAATCCAAAGTATCAGAAACAGGGGATCGGGGAAGCTCTGATGCGCCATATGGTAAAGAGCGCAGGGGAGCGCGGCAAAAAGGCAGTTGTTCTTACCTGCAAGGAGCATATGATTCCTTTCTATAAAAGAATCGGATACGAATATATCGAGCTTTCGGATTCCACCCACGGCGGTGCGTCCTGGCATAAAATGATGTATCGTTTCTAAAGAAAATGGGGCAGAACAGAGAAAGACAAAAATTTCCTGTTCTGCCTTATTTTTTGCAAAAACAAGGCTTTTATCGAACTGTTTTTCTCAATAGCGAAACCAATTTCTGAAAAAAATACAAAAAAATTCTAAAAAAGCGGTTGACATCTAACGTACGTTAGCATATACTAACAACTGAAATAAAGATGAAACTCATTATCATACACAGGAGGTAATTGACTATGCCTTTAACGATGGCAAATCCAGGCGAATGTTACACAATCAAAAAGGTCGGCGGAAAAGAAGAGACCAGAAGATTCCTTGAGAACCTCGGCTTCGTTGTCGGCGGAAACGTGACAGTCGTATCGGAAATCGACGGCAATCTCATCGTGAATGTGAAAGATTCCAGGGTAGCCGTTGGAAAAGATATGGCAGCCAAAATCCTGATTTGATAGGAAAGAAGGAGAGAAGATGAAGACTTTAAAAGAGACTTCCGTAGGAGAAACCGTTAAAGTTGTAAAACTCAACGGCTCCGGTCCGGTCAAAAGAAGAATCATGGATATGGGAATCACCAAAGGTGTTGACGTATTCGTGCGCAAAGTTGCTCCGCTCGGCGATCCGGTCGAAGTAACCGTAAGAGGATACGAATTATCCTTAAGAAAAGCAGACGCGGAAATGATCGAAGTACAGTAATTTTTTAGCCTGCTTGGTTAGCGAATGCTAACAAACGCAAGCCGCAGCCAATAATGGTAAGGCTTGTGAATTCATCAAAATCAGTAAAAATCAAAGAAAGAGGGGCATGGGAAAAATGGCAATTAAGATTGCACTCGCAGGAAACCCTAACTGCGGTAAGACAACATTGTTCAATGCACTGACAGGCTCCAACCAGTTCGTAGGTAACTGGCCAGGTGTAACCGTCGAGAAAAAAGAAGGAAAGCTCAAAGGCCACAAAGATGTCACCATCATGGACCTTCCGGGTATCTACTCTTTATCTCCGTACACACTGGAGGAAGTGGTAGCCAGAAATTACCTGATTAACGAAAGACCAGATGCGATCCTGAACATCGTAGACGGTACCAACATCGAGCGTAACCTGTATCTGTCCACACAGATCATGGAGCTTGGTATTCCGGTTATCATGGCTGTCAACATGATGGATATCGTTGAGAAGAACGGCGACAAAATACATATCGACAAACTGGCGAAAAAGCTGGGCTGCGAAGTTGTAACAATCTCCGCTCTGAAAGGAACCGGAATCAAAGAAGCTGCTGACAAAGCAGTACAGATCGCACAGAAGAAAGGTGCTGCTGTACCGGTTCATGAGTTCGACAAAGATGTGGAAGCTGTTATCCGCACCGTTGAGAGCAAACTTGGAAATGACATTGTAAATGAGCAGAAACGCTTCTTTGCAATCAAACTTCTGGAAAAAGATGATAAGATCACAGATCAGATGAAATCCGTTCCGGATGTATCTGCTGAGATCAAACAGCTGGAAGACAAGTTTGATGACGATACCGAGAGTATTATCACAAACGAGCGTTACGTTTACATTTCCAGCATCATTGGTGACTGCATCACCAAGAACAAAAAAAGCGCAATGACAACATCTGATAAGATCGACCGTATCGTAACCAACCGCTGGCTGGCACTCCCGATCTTCGCAGTTGTTATGTGGATCGTTTACTACGTATCCGTTACCACCGTTGGTGGATTTGTAACTGACTGGACCAACGACGTACTCTTCGGTGAGATCATTCCTCCGGCAATCGAGAATGTTCTGAATGCCATCCACTGCGCTGACTGGCTGCAGGGTCTGATCCTCGATGGTATCGTAGCCGGTGTTGGTGCCGTACTTGGATTCGTACCACAGATGCTGGTACTGTTCCTGTTCCTGGCATTCCTGGAGTCCTGCGGATACATGGCACGTGTTGCATTCATCATGGACCGTATCTTCCGTAAATTCGGACTTTCCGGAAAATCCTTCATTCCGATGCTGATCGGAAGTGGCTGTGGTGTTCCTGGTATCATGGCTTCCCGTACGATCGAGAACGACCGTGACCGTAAGATGACCATCATGACAACAACCTTCGTACCTTGTGGAGCAAAACTTCCAATCATCGCCCTGATCGCAGGTGCGCTGTTCGATGGAGCTTCCTGGGTTGCACCAAGTGCTTACTTCGTTGGTATCGCAGCAATCATCTGCTCCGGTATCATCCTGAAAAAAACAAAACTGTTCGCTGGCGATCCGGCTCCGTTCGTTATGGAGCTCCCGGCTTACCACTGGCCGACCGTAAGCAACGTACTCCGCAGCATGTGGGAGCGTGGCTGGTCCTTCATCAAAAAAGCTGGTACCATCATTCTTATGTCTACCATCGTTCTGTGGTTCCTGATGAACTTCGGATGGGTTGACGGTTCCTTCGGAATGCTGGAAGCTGAGCAGTTAAATGACAGTATCCTTGCTTCTATCGGAAGCGTTATCGCTCCTCTGTTTGCACCTCTTGGATGGGGCGACTGGAAGATGGCTGTTGCAGCCGTTTCCGGACTGATCGCAAAAGAGAACGTTGTTGGTACCTTCGGTATCCTGTTCGGCTTTGGCGAAGTTGCAGAAGATGGTGCCGAGATCTGGGGACAGCTGGCAGGAAGCTTATCTACTGTAGCAGCTTACTCCTTCCTGGTATTCAACCTTCTGTGTGCACCGTGCTTCGCAGCAATGGGTGCTATCAAACGTGAGATGAACAACACAAAATGGTTCTGGACTGCAATCGGATATCAGACACTGCTTGCATATGTCGTATCCCTGTGCATCTATCAGATCGGTAACCTGTTCATCGGCGGCGGCTTTGGAATCGGAACTGTAGTTGCTGTTCTGCTCATCATCGGATTTGTATATCTGCTGGTAAGACCATACAAAGAGAGCACAACTCTGAACGTTTCCACCAAGAAAATGTTCAGCAAATAATTGCTGTAACAGATAGAGAACATGTATCTGACGAAGAGTCCGTATCCGGCATCCGCTGCAGGATGCGGACTTTTTCGATAGGAAAGGAGATGTTTCTATGGGAACTTTTGTCACACTTGTAGTCGTTGTCGGTCTGGTAGGACTTGCAGCACGCAGTATGATCAAAGACAAAAAAAGCGGCAAAGGCGGCTGTGGCGGTGACTGCGGACAGTGCAAGGGACATTGCGACTGACAACACAGGAATCATCATCAGGAGGTAGAACTATGCCGCAGGAACAAGGAAAGCACGAAGCCAGAAATTATCACAGAACACAGATGAAGCGGGAACTGATTATTCAGAAACTCCGGGAACAGGGGTGCAGAATAACCAGACAGAGACGGATTCTGCTCGATATTATCCTGGAAGAAGAATGCTCCTGCTGTAAAGAAATTTACTATAAGGCTCTGCAGAAAGACAGCAGTATCGGACCTGCTACGGTGTATCGCATGGTGAATACACTGGAGAGCATCGGTGCGATCAGCCGCAAGAATTTTTATAAAATTGCCTGCGGAGAAGAATGCTTCAAAGATCAGGGCTGTACCGTAGAATTGAGCGACCATACCGTCTGCCGGTTAAGCGGAGAGATGTGGATGGACGTGATGAAATCCGGACTGAAAGCAAAGGGCTATATTCAGAACCAGGACATTGAAAATGTGATCGTTTCGGCGGTCGAAGGCTGAAAAAAGGGGAAAACGGATGAAAGTTCATTCCGTTTTCCCTGTTTTAATGAAAATAATTATCAAAAAGCACTGTACGTATTGTCTAACCGGGGAAGTG
>CAVBNJ010000218.1:0-5211 GCA_963596755.1 bacterium | reverse complement strand
CAAGGTAGGCAAGGATGCTGTACGCTTTCTGGATGAGCGTCAGGAGACCGAACTGGGCGATGAGGAAATCTGCGATGCAGCAGGCAAGTGCAGCGAGAATCTGCGTGCGGCTGATTTTGCCTGCATTTTCTGTTTTTCCGCTCCGTTTCGTAAGGCCGTCGTGGATTCGTTTTACCATGGCGGCGACCATGTTGACGGCAGTCGATACGGCGCCGAGGATGATCAGAACGGAGATCAGCGGTGTCATGAATTTACTGCCGACGCCCTGCTGAACCATAAATAATGTCGGGACGCTCTGCTGGCTCATTTCCGGGTTCTGGTATACGGTCATGATTCCGAGGACGACCATAATCATCAGAAGGGCGTTTAATACAGCGCCGATTGCCATGCTCTTTCCGGCGTCCTTCGGTTTTTCAAAGGATTTCGCATGCTGAACGAAAACAGCGACGTTGGCGAGCTGGAAGGTTCCGTACAGAAACGCGGCATACAGCGCTTTCCCGAACGGGAGGTCTGCGTTTTTCATGGCACTCACTGTGTCGGCGATATTTCCGGCTCCGGCGATGATATTCGGCACATAGACGATCAGCAGACCGGCAATGATGCAGATGGACAGCACGGATGCTACTTTCCGCACCAGATCCGTTCCGAAAACCGAAACAATGAAAATAAAGGCTCCGATCAGGAAGGTGCAGAGCAGATACGGCAGACCAGTCAGCGCGGCAAGCGTCGCGCCGCCGGTTGCAAAGGCAACGGCAGGGGCAACGCACATCACGCAGAGGTACAGCAGCTCAAACAGGTTGGAAAACAGCGGTGCGAATCTGCCGTAAAAGGCATTGTTGTAGGAACGATAATCGTAGACCTCGTGTTTTCTCGCAAAGTAGAGGCAGTACGCAAAGAAAATGCCGTTATACGCCATCGCAAAGAGCGGCAGGAAGAGGCTCCAGATGCCGTATCTTACATAATAGCTGTAAATCTGCGCGCCGGAAGCGAAGCCGCCGCCGAAATGGGTCGTGAACCACACGAATGCCACGCCGAGAATCATCGATCCTGCCTTGTTCTGTTTACTCATCTTTCTTCACCCTCTCTTTTAATTTTGTCATCGCCGCATCGAGCATCTCCGGTGTCACGCGGTACGGATAATGCTTCACATCGGACATCTCCGGAATACGGGTCATACTTTCTTTCCACTGCTCCTCGGAAATTTCGATCTGTTCCAGCGATACCGGGAGATCGATACTGCGGTTCAGTTCATAGACTTTCTCGAACTCTTCCTCCTGTCCGTCGACGAGGAGTGCAAGGAGAACGCCGAAGCCTACAACTTCGCCGTGAAGATGGCGCTCTTCGATCACCGGATACGAGGTCAGTGCATAGAAAATGGCGTGCGCCAGGCCGCTGTTGTAATCCGGCGTGAAGTCCTTTGTCAGGAAAATCGATGCAATTCCTGTCGTCACCACGATTGCCAGGATGACCTGCTCCACATCGTAGGTGCAGAGTTTCTGTTTATGATCCGCAAACGCTTTCGGGCCGTATTCCAGCAGCGGGTTGCGGCACATCTGGCTGAGCGCCACGCCGAGCGATGTGAAATGCTCCAGCCGCTCGTCCCGTGAAGAAATGGTTGCCTCATAATATTTTGCATACGTGTCGCCGATTCCTGCCCACAGGTACTGGTATGGGGCTTTTGCGATGATCTCGGTGTCGATGAACGCATGCATCGCCGGACGGATGAAGAAATGCGGTTTTAAGAAAGTGCCGTCCTCATTATACATAATGGAAACCGATGTGCAGGCGGCACAGTTGGATGCGATGGTCGGGAACGTGAAGACCGGCTTGTCGTCCGTAATGCAGAGGCATTTTACGGTGTCGAGCGCTTTTCCGCCGCCCACGCCGAAGACCATATCGGCGAGCTGATACAGCTTCATGCTCCGCAGGCGCTCGACCGTCTGATACGTACAGTCTTTTCCGAAAATTTCTTTTCCGATGATGACAAGATTGGTCTCGTCGACTGCCGCTTTGATTTTATCGTAGGCAGCATCGAGCGCTTTCTCTCCTCCAATCACGAGAACGGTCTTTCCGTACGACTCGCACACCGGGCCGATCTTGTCGTAAATGGTTTCTCCGATGGAATAGCTTGGCAGATGAACTTCATAATTTTCCAGTTTCATAATACTTCTCCCTTCTTTTCAAAACGATCAAGCTCACGAAAAAAGAGCGCACTGACCTTCTGTGGTCAATACGCCCTTGTATCTCCGATGTGCTTTAGTATATCACAGTTTTAACGCGGATGCACCCGCTTTTCATCAAAACGAATCAAAATTGGTCCACCGGACCAATATTTGATATGCAGAGCAAAAAAAGATCCCGGGAGTTTTATCTCCCGGGATCTGAAAGTTCTTACTATGTAATGGATTAAACCACACGTCTTACTGCAAGAATCGTGGTGTATGCAGCGTTGCTGCTGATCTTGATACCGTCGCGCTCATTGCTTGCATGTACGATTGCGCCGCCGCCGATGTAGATGGCTACGTGACCGCTGTAGCAGATGATGTCGCCCGGCTGAGCGTCTGCATAAGATACGCCGTATCCTACGCTGCGCAGTGCGCTGGAGGAATGCGGAAGGCTGTATCCGAAGTGTGCGTAAACACTCATGATAAAGCCAGAGCAGTCAGCTCCGTTGGTAAGGCTTGTGCCGCCCCATACGTACGGGTTTCCGACGAACTGGGTTGCATAGGAAGCAATAGCGCTTCCGGTTGCACTTCCTGTGCTGCTGGAACTGCTTGAGGAGCTGTCCGAGCTGCTGCTGGAAGAATCATCGTAAGATGGCTCTTCGTAGGAACTTCCGCTGTTGGACGGTGTTGATGCTGTGGTATTGGAGCTTGTATTGCTGGATGGTGTATTGTCTACCGTTGTTGTATTGCTTGCTGCGCTGCTTGCGGCTGCTTCTGCTTCCGCCTGTCTTGCAGCTTCTGCCTGACGTGCTGCCTCGGCTGCTTCTGCTGCCTGACGCTCTTCTTCAGCTTTTCTTGCTTCCTCAGCTGCTTTTGCTGCCTCTTCTGCAGCGATCTCTTCCTGAATCTGCTGGATCTTTGCATTCTGCTCAGCAAGAACTGCGTTGTACTGTGCAGCCATATCGTTCAGGTTTGCAATCTGATTCTCATAGTCATCGGAAACAGCTTTCTTCTGCTCGAGCATTTCCTCGAGGGACTGCTGCTGTGCTTCCTGCTC
Source organism: bacterium (assembly GCA_963596755.1). Taxonomy (GTDB): domain Bacteria; phylum Bacillota; class Clostridia; order Lachnospirales; family Lachnospiraceae; genus Fusicatenibacter. The sequence goes on along the minus strand of CAVBNJ010000218.1, from coordinate 1,989 downwards.
TGCCTCGCTGGCTTCGAGATCTGCTTTCTCGTCTGCGAGCTGATTGCTGTAATCCGTTACCTGCTGTACAAGGTCCATGTACTCCTGCAGGCACTCTCTGTCGTATTTGTATAATTTCTGGGTGTACTCAGCCTGGTTGAGGATGCTGCTTAAATCTTTTCCTTCCAGAATCAGTGCTGCCCAGCCGTTGTCTCCGCCGCTCTCATAGAGGAACTGGATACGTTTTTTCATCAGTTCGTACTGCTCGTCCTCTTCTGCCTGGGACTGTGCCAGTTTTTCCTGTGTAGCTTCGATCTCACTCTGTTTATCTGCGATTTCATTTTTCAGATTTTCAACGGATGCCATGGTTACGACAAGCTGTGCGTCCAGGTCATCAATCTCGCCGGTAATCTGATTCTTTTTGGTTTCCAGATCGTCGATTTCTGCTTTTGCGTTGTCAAGCTGTGCGCTGGTCTCTGCCTGTGCTGCCTGCTGCTGCTGTAACTGCTCCTGCTTTGAGGCGCTTACTGTCATTACCTGTGCTGCACTCACGATCACTGCTAAACTTAAGGCAAGAAATTTTTTTCTCATTCTTTCACTCCCAAATTGATTCGTTGTATGTAGGATTTCTGTTTCTCAGAAATTCAATTATTCTGTAACAATTTCGAAATAATTTTCCCAATTCTTTTACATAATATCACAATTCACAAATGGATGCAAGCGAAAAAATCAGGCCCGTTTGTAAACAATTCGTGAACAGTAACGATACGTGTTATTTCATCTTCTGTACACTCACACAACTCAATTTGAATTTATCCGGCGAGGAAAGGGCATCACCCTCGGGAATCGAAAAATCTTCTGCCGAGAATTTCGCACACAGCGCCCGGTACTGATCCTCCGTGAAGGACGGCACCGCATCCTGATTCCATTCCAGGCTGATCTCCTGATCCGTCACGCCGCGCGTTACGACTTTTCCGCCTTCGAAATCCTTCTGTTTCATCTCTTTTAATGCATTGTAAACGGCAGTGCCGTAATCCAGCCGGACTTTGAACACGGCATTCGCATAATTTTCCACGCCGCCGTTTGCAATCAGTGCTCCGCCCGTCGCAGATGAGGCCGCACCGATGACGTTCTGGTAGGAACCGCCGTCCGTAAAGAGGATCTGACCGCCATCGCCATACCAGCTTTTGATTTTTTCCAGATACGACGGTGATACACTGCTGCTCTTCCGGTATGTATAATCCAGCGTGATGCTGTTTTCTCCAAGTCCCATGTCGACAGCGGCCGCCTCGGCACCGAGCGCATAGCCTGTTCCATAGAGCTTTCCATTTTCTTTGTTCTTCTGGCCGATGTAGCCTAAATGTGTGTAGCCAGCCTGTACGGCCGCATAGCCAGCCAGATATCCTGCCTGTGATGCATCAATTTCCAGGCTTTCCGTATTTCCGCGGATCCGGCTGCTTCCGCTCTCACTCTCCGGAACGGCCTCCAGCAGAAGGAACCGCACATCTTTCCAGTCGCGCTGTGCGCTGTAGACTGCCTGGCTCATCGCATCTCCGGCGCAGACGACAACCGATGCACCGTTCTGTACCGCCTGTTTGATCGTATTTTCATATGATTCTGTTGTATGGCTCTCCGGGATGCATGCCTCATAGTTCAGACTGTTCTCTTCCCCATACTTTGCAAGACCATCCCATGCCGACTGATACATCGCCTCGGAATCCACTGCACTGCCGTCCGTCACCAGCACCAGGTCGGCGGTATCGGTCTGTTTTTTTCCGCAGCCGCCAAGCAGCGCCAGCGATGCCGCTCCAAGGCAGAGCATCCATTTCCAGCTCTTTCGCATTGTTGTAACTCCCCTTATGTTTTTTATCTGATCTTTCTCAATTTGTGTTTTCCACGCATCTTCTAGTATAGACAATTCCATTCGAAAAAGAAAGGGAATTTTGAACTTCCGGACAAAAAAAGAGAGAATACACAACCCGAAATAGTTTTGTATTCTCTCTTATTGAT
>CAVBNJ010000217.1:0-5275 GCA_963596755.1 bacterium | reverse complement strand
GAGAAGGTGGAAACGGCAGCCATCGCAGCTCCCGGGATCAGGAACATCAGCGAGCAGATTTTCTCGGCGACACCGACGCCCGCGGATGCGACAAGTCCGAATCCGTTCAGAATCGCCAGAATCACCATAAAGGAAACGCCGGTCAGCGCCTCCTGTGCGGCGATCGGGAGACCGTAGCGCAGGATAAAGGTGGATTCCGTCCGGTCGATCCCAAAATCCTTCCGGCCAAACGGAAAGCCAAGGCCGTTGTTCAGAATCTTCGGAATCGCAAATGCCACGCTGACAGCCTGTGCAAGGACGGTCGCAAGTGCCGCGCCGGCAGCGCCCATGTGGAACGGTCCAACCAGAATCAGATCGCCGATGATGTTCGCAATGCAGGCAATCAGCATCAGAAGAAGCGGCGTTCTCGAGTCGCCGATCCCGCGGAAGATGCCGCTGCAGGCGTTAAACAGAAAGATGGCGAGAATGCCGATGCCGCAGATGCGGATGTAGCTCACCGTGGCGGAAAAAGCGTCTTCCGGCGCATTCATAACGGCGGCGAGCGGGCTGGCGAAAACGCAGATCAGCACGGCGAGCAGAACGCCGATACCGAGAAACAGAGTAAGCGCGGTACCGACGGTGCGAGCAGCTTCGTCTTGCTTCTTCTGCCCGATCAGATGGCCGATACGGACGGTACATCCCATGGTGAGCCCAGTGATAATTCCGGTGATGGTCTGCATCGTCATGCTGCCCGTGGAGACAGCGGAGACATCTGCCGTGGAGGCAAACTGGCCGACGACCATCAGATCGACGGTTCCATACAGTGCCTGGAGCAGATTGGCGCCGAATACGGGAAGCATAAAGAGCAGAAGCTTCTTCCACACCGGCCCGGTTGTCATGTCGTGATTCATAAGAAAAACCTCCCAAATAAAAAGTGAATGAAATGCGGAGCGGCAGAACTATTCAGAGCCACATCTCGATTCCGCTGCGCTGCATCTCGATGTTGCTTCTCGCCCTATGAAATTTCAGAAAAGAACGCTCATTCATGCAAGCATGATTCGCGTTCTTTCCTGAAATTCCACATGGCTCTGAATAGTTACAAAAAGCCGGATAAGAAATACAGGAATTTCACCTGACCTCTTATCCGGCAGAAGTATCATGATTCTGTCATGTATTCTTGCCCTCCGACAGCAATGCTATCATACAGGAAATTTCGGAAAATGTCAACGATTGGAAACGCTCTGGCGCTTCACGAGTTTGGTCGCCATGCACATTTTCAGGCACTCGCGTTTCGGGTCAGCGACACGGTCGAGCAGACGCTGAACGGCGGTGGCGCCGAGCTCGCGTTTTCTGACTTTCATCGTAGAAAGCGGCGGAACCATCATATCGCACATCGGAACGTCATCAAAGCCGATGATCGAGACATCCTCCGGGATGCGGTAGCCGTTTTCGCGGAGTGCACGCATGGCAGCAGCGGCGATGATGTCGTTGTCGGCAAAGTAAGCGTCGGCAATCGGCGCTTTCGACTCGAGGAGGCGCAGCATATCGCGGTAGCCCTCGTCCGAAGTCGGGGAGACATCATGCACATAGGGATGTGAGGTGCTGATGTTGTTCGCACGGAGCGCCTTGTAGTAGCCGTCGGCGCGCTCGGAGAAGTTGCTGATGTCAAGGCTCGAATGCAGATAGCCCACATTTTTGTGACCGCACTGGATCAGATAATTCGTAGCGTTGAAAGCGCCCTGAATGTTGTTGATGAGAACGCAGTCGTAATTCAGCTCATCGTAATAGCAGTCCACAACGACGATCGGCACGGAGAAATCACGGAATTTCCGGAAATCGGCCGGTGCCATCTCGGTTGCGAGAAGGAGAATGCCCTCGCAGTCTACATCGCGGAGTGCATCGAGCTGGCTGTCAACGTCCATGTTCTCATAGAAATACGAAATATGAAGCGCACAGCCCTGGCGGGTGCATTCGGTGGAGATGCCCTCGGTCAGCTGGGAGAAGAACGGGGTGTCGGCAGCGACTTTTCCGTGTTTTTTGTAGTTGACCAGCTGGATAATCCGGGAAGATGCGCCGGAGGACTCGCTCTTTTTCGGTTCATAGCCGTATTCAGCGGCGGTCTTTAAGACGAGTTCCCTTGTGGCATCACTGATGCCTGGTTTATTATTGAAAACCATCGAAACGGTGGCAGGCGATACATTGATCAGCTTTGCCAGTTCTTTTGCAGAAATATTCATAAAATGTTAGCTCCTGTTCGATAAAGTCAGCCCGTGCAGCGTTTCCTGCATACGGGATGTTGAAGTTTACTTTGGCGTTTTTCCTAAATAGTATTAAACTTATGTATTGATTTTAATATGAATTCAAAAAGAAGTCAACTTCTGAGCTGTAAAAAATTTAAAATATGAAGAAATGCATAAAAAACGGATTTCGTTTTTGTGTAGATTACTAAAAATGATTTAATGAAGCTGAATGACTGTTGACAAATTTAAAAGAATTTAGTAATATAAGAACCATAGAGAACAAGAAAATTCAAAACAGAATTTAACGGACTTCAAAAATTATTCAATGGAGGAAACGAATATGAAATCAATTAAAATCGGATTTGCACCTACCAGAAGAAGTATTTTCAGCGCCCCGGATGCTGTAAAATACGCGAACCTGACGAGAGAGCGTTTAAAAGAGCTCGGTGTTGAATTTGTCGACATCACCGACATCAACGAGGAAGGTCTGTTCTACGATGAGGCGGACCGCGAGAAGATCCAGGAGAAATTCAGACGCGAGAACGTAAAAGGAATTTTCTTCCCGCACGGAAACTTCGGAACCGAGTATGTCTGTGCAAGACTGGCAAAAGAGATGGGTCTGCCGGTACTCCTCTGGGGACCGCGCGATGAGAGACCGGACGAGAACGGTGTGCGTCTCCGCGACAGCCAGTGCGGTCTGTTCGCAACCGGAAAAGTTCTTCGCCGTTTCCGCGTTCCGTTTACCTACATGACCAACTGCCGTCTGACCGATCCGGAATTCGAGCGCGGCATCAAGGATTTCCTTGCCGTATGTAATGTTGTTGATACCTTCCGACACACCAGAATCCTTCAGATCGGACCGCGTCCGTTTGATTTCTGGTCCACGATGTGCAACGAGGGCGAGCTGCTGGAGAAATTCAACATTCAGCTTTCCCCGATTCCGCTGCCGGAGCTGACCGAGGAGATGAAAAAAGCAAAAGCAGAAGGCACCGAGGTAGAAAAAGTCGTTGCTTACTGCAATACCAATATGTGCGTAAAGATCAAACCGGAGGAGCTGGAAAATGTAGCGGCTCTGAAAGTTGCCATGAAGAACCTGGCTGCAAAATATTCCTGCAATGCAATTGCAATCCAGTGCTGGAACGCGCTGCAGGGTGAGATCGGCATCATGCCGTGTGCGGCAAACTCCCTGCTGAACGAAGAGGGAATCCCGGTTGTCTGTGAGACCGATATCCACGGTGCAATCACCGCGCTGATGGTTGAGGCTGCCGGCATGAACGAAAAGAGAAGCTTCTTCGCTGACTGGACCGTACGCCACCCGGACAACGAGAACGGCGAGCTGCTGCAGCACTGCGGACCGTGGCCGATCTCCGTGGCACAGGAAAAACCGACGATCGGTTATCCTCTGGCATTCAGTCACCCGGGCGCTGTAGAGGCACAGGCAAAACTGGGCGAAATGACACTGGCACGTTTCGACGGCGACAACGGAGAATATTCTCTGCTGCTCGGCAATGCAAAAGGTGTCGAGGGACCTTACACGAAGGGTACTTACGTATGGGTTGAGGTACAGAACCTGAAACGTCTCGAGGCAAAAATCGTTGAGGGACCATACATCCATCACTGTGTCGGCATCCACCAGAACGTTGTGCCGGTTCTGTATGAGGCATGCAAATACATCGGCGTTGCCCCGGATTTATACGATCCGATCGAGGAAGACGTCAAAGCATATTTAAGAGGAGAATGAAAATCATGAGTGAATACAAGGAATTAAGCTGTCTGGCGTATGATCTGCGGAAGAAAGTAGTGGAAATGGTAGTTTCCGGCAAGGGCGGCCACATCGGCGGCGACATGAGCGTCATCGACGTGCTCGTAGCGCTGTACTTTAAAGAGATGAACATCAGCCCGGAGAACATGGATGATCCGGACCGCGACCGTTTTGTGATGAGTAAGGGCCATTCGGTAGAAGCATATTACGCTGTTCTTGCAGCAAAGGGATTCTTCCCGATGGAAGAGGTCATCGAGAAATTCTCCAAATTCGGCAGCCCGTACATCGGACATCCGAACAACAAACTGCCGGGCATCGAGATGAACTCCGGTTCTCTCGGCCACGGACTTCCGGTCTGCGTGGGAATGGCGCTGGCAGGAAAAATGGATAAGAAAGATTACCGTGTTTACACCGTTATGGGTGACGGCGAGCTGGCCGAAGGTTCTGTCTGGGAGGGCGCGATGTCCGCAGGCAACTACAAGCTGGACAACCTCTGCGCGATCGTAGACCGCAACCGCCTGCAGATCTCCGGAAATACCGAGGATGTCATGAAACAGGACAGCCAGGAGGAGAGATGGGCAGCATTCGGATGGAATGTGCTCTCGGTACCGGGCAACGATATGGATGCACTGATTCACGCATTTGAGCTTGCAAAACACTGCAAGGGAAAACCAACGGTGATTATTGCAAATACAACGAAGGGCTGCGGTTCTTCTGTGATGGAAAACAAGGCGGAGTGGCATCATAAAGTGCCGACACCGGAGGAAGTAGAGCAGATCATGAAAGATCTGGATGAGAGAAAGGAGGCACTGTCATGAATAAGATTCCAAACAGACAGGCCATTTGCGAAGTTTTAATGAAACATGCGGAAACGGATAAGGATATTGTGGTACTCTGCAGCGATTCCAGAGGAAGTGCTTCCCTGACACCGTTTGCCAATGCATACCCGGAGCAGTTCGTAGAGATGGGTATTGCAGAGCAGGATCTGGTCAGCGTTTCCGCAGGTCTTGCAAAATGCGGCAAGAAAGCGTTTGCAGCATCTCCGGCGTGCTTCCTTTCTACAAGAAGCTATGAGCAGGCGAAGATTGACTGCGCTTATTCCAACACGAACGTAAAACTGATCGGTATCAGCGGCGGTGTGAGCTACGGTGCACTCGGCATGAGCCATCATTCTGCACAGGATATCGCAGCGATGGCAGCAATTCCGAACATGCGCGTTTATCTGCCGAGCGATCGGTTCCAGACAGCGAAACTGATCGAGGCTCTTCTTACCGATGAGAAACCGGCTTATATC
>CAVBNJ010000216.1:0-5286 GCA_963596755.1 bacterium | reverse complement strand
GTGCAGCCCTGATCTGTTATCTCGTATACCGCATCCTGCGGGAGATGAAACTTGTAGCATAAAAAATAATATCTAACAGATTCGAAAGAAAACCTGCTTTCCGTCATAGATACGGAGGCAGGTTTTTTTATGACAAAAATAAAAACCTATTTTCAGAAAAAAGCCATTATTTGCTTAAAAAAGAGTAAGGAAAAAGTAAGAAAACGCAAAACAAAATGTGATACGATAGAGCTAACTTGGAAAAACTGATGAATTTCTTTGCAAAAATAGAAAAGTGGGAGGAAGCGTATGAAGAAAAAAGTAATCGCGATTGTGTGCGCAGTCGCAGTTCTGGCGGCAGCCGGAGGGGGAGCAGCATGGCACTTCCTTGGAAACAGTACGAAAGCAGATGACAACGTCGTCTACGTCAGCACCGTGAAAGACCTGACAAATCTCGGAACCGGAAACGGCATGGAAAACCGCTACGCCGGCGTCGTGGAATCGGAAAACACCTGGAAAGTAGACAAAAACAGTGAGAAAACCGTAAAAGAAATCTACGTGGAAGTCGGACAGGAAGTACAGGTGGGAACGCCGCTGTTTTCCTACGACACCGAAAAATTCCAGAGCGATCTCGAGCAGGCGCAGCTGGATCTCGAACGCATCAACAACGAGCTTTCCAGCATGAACACCAACATCGACCAGCTCTACAAAGATAAAAAACAGGCTTCCAAAGATCAGCAGGCAAGCATCACCCTGGAAATCCAGGAAGCGGAGCTGGAATTAAAACGGAAAGAGTACGAAGGAAAGTCAAAACAGTCCGAGATCGATAAACTGAACGACAATATCACAAATGCAACCGTGATCAGTGAGATCGCCGGCGTTGTAAAATCCATCAACAACGATGACAGCGCAAGCAGCTATTACGGCGACAGCTCCGACAATGCCTTTCTGACGGTTCTGGCAACCGGTGATTTCCGGGTAAAAGGCCAGATCAATGAGCAGAACATGAACAACGGCGCGCTCGTGGAAGGCAGTCAGGTCATCGTTCATTCCCGTGTGGATGAGGATCAGACCTGGACCGGAACCGTGACAAAGATTGACCGCGAGAATGCGCAGACCGGCAATAACAACGTCTACAGCAGCTCGGGAGACGGCATGACACAGTCGAGCAACTATCCATTTTACGTACAGCTCGACGGAACCAACGGCCTGATGCTCGGTCAGCACGTTTACGTAGAGCCTGATGTCGGCCAGCAGGAAGTCAAGACAGGAATCTGGCTGTCCGATTACTTTATCGACGATATTGACAGCGATCCTTACGTATGGGCAGACAACGGAAACGGCAAACTGGAAAAACGAAAAGTAACCCTTGGAACATACGATGAAAATATGATGGAATACCAGATCACCGACGGCCTCGCAGAAGATGACGCAATCACCTTCCCGGAGGATGGTCTGGAAGAGGGCATGACGACCGTAGTCAGCACCGACGGATCGCTGGGACAGAGCAATCCGGCCGGCGGAGATGACGGAAGTGTCGACGACGGAATGATCGACAACGGCGATGGAACGGTCGATGACGGCATGCTCGACAATACCATGGACGGCACAGAGTACAGCGGAGAGGAAGACACAACGAACGTGATCGGCGGCGCCGACAATGGGGAAGCAGAGCCGGCCGATGCACAAGAAGCCGGATCGGCAGATGACGGGGAGGTGCAGCCGTGATTCTGGAATTAGAGAATATCTGTAAAGAATATATGCAGGGCAAAATCCCGGTTCCGGTTCTGAAAAACATCAACTTTTCCATGGAAGAAGGCGAGTACGTTGCAATCATGGGCCCTTCCGGTTCCGGAAAAACAACGCTGATGAACATCGTCGGCTGCCTCGACCAGGCGACGAGCGGACGGCTGATCCTCGACGGACAGGACATCAGCAAATGCAATGACAACCAGATGTCGGACATCCGCCTGCAGAAAATCGGCTTCGTCTTTCAGAACTTTCAGCTTCTTGCAAGACAGAGCGCAATGGAAAATGTATGCCTGCCGTTAACGTATGCAGGCGTGCCGAAAAAAGAGAGAAGAGAGCGGGCGGCAATCGCACTCGAGCGAGTTGGTCTCGGCGACCGTATGGATTTCAAGCCGACACAGCTCTCCGGCGGACAGAAACAGCGTGTAGCGATTGCAAGAGCGATCGTCAATCATCCGAAAATCCTGCTGGCCGATGAGCCGACCGGAGCACTCGACTCCCATTCCGGTGAACAGGTCATGGAGCTGTTTCAGAGCCTGAACGACGAGGGCGTCAGCATTTTAATGATTACCCATGACGCGGAGATCGCATCGATGGCACAGCGCACCGTGGAGATCCGCGACGGTATGATGAAATCGAAGGAGGTGGCCGAAGCATGAAAAAAGGAAAAGCCGCAAAAAAAGCAACGATTGCAGTCGTGACAGCAGTTGCCGTGGGCGGAGTCAGTGTCGGCGGTTATTACGGCATCCGCCAGGCGCAGAAGACGACCGTAAAAGTGTATCCGGTCAGTGACTTTACGAGCGGTTACTGGGGAGACAGCATGAATATGGAAGGCCAGATCACCTCGACGGCTTCCCAGAACATCTATCTTTCCGACAGCGAGACGATTTCACAGGTTCTCGTCAAAGAAGGCGATACCGTCAATGTCGGAGACACCCTGATGACATACGATACAAGCATGATCGAGCTGGATCTGGAAACACAGCAGCTGCAGCTGGAGCAGACAAAACTGAAAATCCAGCAGAGTGAAAAAGAGCTGGAAAAGTTGAAAAAGACGAAGCCGGTTTCCGATACACCGCTGGACCCGGTGGAGCCGGACTTCCCGGATGAGCCTGATTTCCCGGATTTTCCAGACGATCCGATCGACCCGGATTACCCAGATTTTCCAGACGACCCGATTCCGACCCCGGAACCGGAGCCGACATACGATGATGCCGTTCTGTACAGCAGCACGAACAAGCTTGTGTTTGGTTCCAAACCGTATAAAGGCGAGGGAACGGCAGATGATCCGTATACTTATCTCTGCGCACCGGGAACTGTCCTGACGGGCGGATTCCTGAACCAGATGGCAGGATATGCGGACGAAAAGGGAACAAAAAAAGAAGAGGACAGCGAAGGATACTGGTTCCGCCTGGAAATTCATGAGGAAAATAAAGTTTCCGGCGAACTGGAAACGGTTTGGGAGCAGGATGGGACGAAGATTGCGAAAGCATATGAAACTTCGTATGAAGCAGTTCTGAGCCTGAAAGAATCCGAGACAGCCGATGCGCCGGTCGTAAAGATCACCACGCCGCTTGCCAATACAGAAGTGGCAGAGGGCGGCGAGCTGAAACTGAAAATCGGAATCAATGAGAAAAAAGAGACCGAAGAAAAGCCGGATGAGTCGAAACCTTCTGAGGATAACAATTCCGGTGATTCCGGCGAGGACAGCAAGGCGGACGGCACAGAAGACAAAACGGACGATAAAACCGAAACCCCGTCGGATGATACCGCACAGCCGGGCGAGACAACCGATTCCGCAGAGAATACAGAAAAGGATGTCACGTACACGTACGTCTGGAAACATAATGGAAAGACGATCGAAGGAGACTTTAAAGACACCTTTACAAAAGAAAAAGTCACGAAAGAGGACGCCGGAATCTACACGGTAGAGGTGACAGCGAAGAACGACAAAGGAACTTCGATGGCAGTCAGCACCGCAAATGTGACGGTAAAAGAAGGAACGATTACCCCGACACCAAGTGTGACCCCGACCCCAGAGCCAAGCGGAACACCGCATCCGACGGTCAGCCCGGAACCGAGCACAACACCGGTTCCGACCACCGAGCCGGTTCCAAGCGAAACACCAGTGCCGACGGAAACACCGGTTCCAAGTGAGACTCCGGTTCCGACAGAAACGCCGACCCCGACAGAAGCCCCGGCAGAACCGGAAGCAGAGCCGCAGAGCGAGGACGCACCGGAAGCAGTACGGACGACAGCAAAAGCCGTCTTCTACGGAGAAAAAGCGATGGTACAGTCCCTGTTTACCGCAGCAACGGGCGACAACGGAAACACTACCACTTCCGGCGATGACACCCAGATGAGCTACACAAAAGATGAGCTGAAAAAAGCCATCAGCGACAAAGAGAGCCAGATCCGCGATCTGAAACTGGATCAGAAGGAAGAGGAGCTCAAAGTCAAAAATACCCAGAAATCCCTGGATTCCCAGACTGTAAAAGCGACGATCAGCGGTGTTGTAAAGAAGGTTGGAAATGCGGAAAACCCGTCCAATGACGGAAGCGCTTTCATCCAGGTCAGCGGAAACGAAGGTCTGTATGTGCGCGGCTACTTAAGCGAGACGTATCTTGATCAGGTAAAAGTCGGCGATGAGCTGAACGTAACTTCCTGGTCCTCCGGTGCATTTGCCGTTGCAACGGTAACCGAGATTTCTCCGTACCCGACGACAAATTACTCATCCTACAGCGAAGTACCGGCATCCTACTATCCGTTCACAGCAGTCATCCCGGAAGGCGGCGACGGCTTTGAAAACGGCGACTGGATTGAAATTGCAACGACCGTCGGTGCCGATGTGGAAAACGGCAACGGACTGTACGTCAGCAAAGAATTTATCCGCGAGGAGAACGGACAGAAGTTCGTCTATATCAGGGATGAAGAAGGCAAGTTAAAGAAACAGACCGTCGTAACCGGAAAACTTCTGTGGAGCAGCTATTACGAAGTAAAGAGCGGCCTTTCCGAAGAAGATTACATCGCATTCCCGTACGGAAAATCCGTTGTCGAGGGTGCTGATACGAAAGAATCCACATCGTCAGATTATTACAACAGTTAAGGAGGAAGAGCATGTTAGAAAATGTAAGACTGTCCTTTCAGGGAATCTGGTCGCACAAAATGCGCTCATTCCTCACGATGCTGGGCATCATCATCGGTATCGCGTCGATCATCTCGATTGTCTCCACGATCAAGGGGACGAATGAGCAGATCAAACAAAACCTGATCGGAGCCGGAAACAACAACGTGACCGTGACCTTAAAGCAGGGCGACGGCGATTACTGGATGGACAACGGACTGCCGAACGGCGTATCGAAGCTCTCGGACGATCAGAAAAAACGGATCCGTGAGCTGGATGCGGCGGAAAATGCATCCTTTTATACCGAGAGAACGTATGTGAGCGGAATTGCGAGAGGAAACACAACGCTGGACAGCGCGAAGGCACTTGGCGTGGATGAGAATTATCTGGCGACCTGCGGATATCAGATTTACCAGGGCCGCGGCTTTGTGGAG
>CAVBNJ010000215.1:0-5315 GCA_963596755.1 bacterium | reverse complement strand
ATATACTGCAGCGGGTATTTTGTCTCTGTGTTCATGTACAGCATTGCGTTGTACCAGTCGTTCCAGTAACCAAGTGCAAGGAACAGACCGATGGTTGCCATTCCGGATTTCAGAAGCGGAAGGATAATGCTGAAGAATGTTTTAAACTCGCCTGCACCGTCGATCTTTGCGGACTCGATCAGTGCGGTCGGAATTGCGGATACGAAGGTTCTCATGATCAGCAGGTAGAAGACGTTGAACACACCCGGTAAGATCAGGGCAAGATAGCTGTCTTTTAAGTGCAGATACTGGATGTAGAAAATGTAGGAGCAAACCATACCGCCGTTGAACAGGGTCGTAAAGTAGAAGAAGAAGGACAGAGCGTTTCTGTACTTGAAATCTTTACGGCTGATAACGTAAGCGGTCATTGTGGTCAGCAGAAGTCCGATTGCGGTTCCGACGAGGGTGATGAAGATGGATACGCCGTAAGCGCGGACAACAGTCATCGGGCTCTTGAAGATCAGGGAGTAAGCGGCAGTTGTGAAATCTCTCGGGAGAATGCCGTAACCCTGGAAACGAATGGCCTGCTCAGATGAAAACGAACCGGAAACTACCATGACAAACGGCAGTAAACATGCGAGAGCCATCAGTGCAACGAATACGTAGCAGATTACATAAAATACTTTTGTAGAAGTACTTTTCTTGATTTTCTGTGATTTTGCAACAGCTTGCATAACTAATTCCTCCTTTTCTCTGTCTTAGAACAGTGCAAGATCTTCTTCTACGTGTTTTACGACTGCGTTTACAATCATGATGGTTGCAAAGCAGATCACGGACTGATAGAAGGATGCTGCTGCTGTCATTCCAAGGTTGGAGTTCTGAAGCAGGGAACGGAATACGTAAGTATCGATAACGTCGGTCTTGTTGAAGAGCTGTCCGTTGTTTCCAACGATCTGATAGAACATCTCGAAGTCACCGCGGAGGATACGTCCAACCTGCAGAAGAAGCATGGTGATGATGGTCGGAAGGATGCTCGGAAGGGTGATGTAACGGATTCTCTCAAAAATGTTTGCTCCATCGATGGAAGCTGCCTCGTGAATCTCGGCATCTACACCGGTGATTGCTGCAATGTAGATAACGGAGTTGTATCCACACCATTTCCATGAGTTGAACAGGCAGATGATCCATGGCCATACACCGGCTTTGGATGCGTCATACATGTTGATTCTCTCACCGCCGAAGTAGGTTATGATACTGTTCAGGATACCGGTTTCGTAGTTGAAGATGTTGTAAACGAATACTCCAACGATAACCCAGGAAATGAAGTACGGTAAGAAGATGATGGACTGTGTTACTTTTTTGAAGATTTTTTTGTTGATCTCAGAAATAAAAATTGCGATCAGTACGGCAAGAAGCTGTGAAGTAACCAGGTTTAACAGGTTGTACACAACGGTGTTTTTCGTGATCAGCCATCCGGTTCCGGATGAGAACAGGTACTCGAAGTTTGCGAATCCATTCCACTCACTTCCGAATACGCCAAGGTCATATCGATAGTTCTTAAACGCCAGTACCAGTCCGGACATCGGAAGGTACTGCATGATCAATACCAGCAAAAATGCAGGCAGTGCCATAACAAAAAGGGCTCTGTTTTTCTTTACTTCTGTTACAAAACTTTTAACATGCTTTCCCATTTGTTAACTTCCTTTCTTTTTCATAGTTCCTGCACTTCATGTAGCTGCCGGCCTGTACATAAGTGCTCCCAAGACCCTCCACGCATCTCTTTGTCTTGGGCTTGTTCTTAACTGATGACCTTATTATACCGGACAATTTAGTTATTTTGTACCCAACAAAACTTCGATTTCTAGTAATATTTTATGTTTTCCGTGATCTCGTACAGGGAAAATCTTATTTTTCTCCCTGTTTCTTGTCGATTTGCATAGTTTTCTCCTGGTTTTCTTTGTGCGGTTTCGCAGTTTTTGTGCTTTTGTGCAAAAGAAAAAGAGAGACTTTTCATCTCTCCTTTTCTGTCAGATCGTCTCTTCCGCCTCTTCCATCGTCATCGCCGGAATTTTGATCTCAACGTGTGTTCCTTTTTCACTTTCTTTGTACGTAACACCGTACTTTTCACCGAAGCAGAGCTTCAGGCGGAAGTTAATATTCCGCACACCGTAGCCATGCTGCGCTTTCCGGATATCCTGCTGCGTTTCTCTCTGCATCCGCTCCACATCGACACCCGGACCGTCATCCTGCACAGAGAAAATAATATCTTCCCCGTCTCTTCTGGCCCTGATTTCGATCGCACAGCTTTCAATCGAAGGATCCTCCGCGATGCCGTGGACAATGGCATTTTCCACAAACGGCTGAAGGATGATATTCAGGCATGCAAGCTCTTTTAACTCCTCCGGCACATCCACGGTGAGTGAAATCGCATTGTCGAAGTGGTAATTTTCGATATTGACGTAGACCTGCACATGCTCGATCTCCTCGCCGATGTTGATCAGGCTCTTGCCGTGATTCAGGCTCAAACGGTAAAACCGCGCCAGATTCCACGTCAGTGTTCCGATCTCCTCCGCACCGTAGTCCATCGAAATCCAGTTGATCAGATCCAGCGTATTATAGAGGAAATGCGGATTGATCTGTGCCTGCAGCGCCCGCACCTCTGCCATTTTTACTTCTTTACCAAGCTTATAGTGTTCCTGCATCAGCCGCTGGACTTCCTGTACCATGCCGTTGAAGTTGCGGTAGATCTCCTCGATCTCATCGCCTTCTGTCTCACTCGGCAGATTGGCGTTCAGGTTTCCGCTTTCGAGGCCTGCCATCTCGCCTTTCAGCTTTTTCAGTCTGCCGACGTAGTAGCTCGAAAGAAAATACGACATCAGAACGATGACAACAATCATGCCGCCGATCATCAGAACTGCTGCAAACCACAGCGTGCGGTACTGATCGTCGTATTCGCTTTTCGGAATCATGGAGATCATCTGCCATGGCGCGTCATCAACTTTCCGACGTGTCACATAGTATTCCTGCTGGCCTTCTTTTCTTCTCTCCAGGGACAATTCCGTGCCGTAACTTAAAATGGCATCGTTTTTCTGCATTTTTCCCAGAATCGTACTGTCGGAACTTGCAATCAGTCTGCCGTTTTCGCTCATCAGATAGACAATACCTTTTGAGGTGATGTTGGCATTTTTCATAATATCCTGGAAATATTTGACCGAGATGCTGATGCTGCAGATGCCGATTTCCTTGTCTTTTGCATCTTTCGATGCAATCCGGTGGTACAGCGTCACCATCTGTGAGGTATTCTGCTGATCCACGCCGTCCCGCTCGTGGCTGAGCGCAACGTAGTCATTCCCTTCATTCAGCGCCTGCCGCAGATCACTGTAGTCGCTCCGCTCCTTCAGGCGCGAAACACCGTAGAAATAGTAACGGTTTCCCGCATACATGATCTCATCCGGCACATAAAGGCAGAACCGGTAGATGGAATTGGAAAGCTCGTAGGAATTGAACTCTTTATTCAGCTCATAGTATTCCAGCCACTGCTCCATATAAGGCCGGTCCCCGCCGAAATCCTCCGCAGACAGTGTGTCCTGAATGACACCGCTGTTCTCCACCATGTCCGCCAGATACGTCATATTCTGCAGATAACTCTCGGTAAAGGAAATCGCCTGATTGACCGACTGTTCCATGGAATAATCCGTTTTTTCCCGATAGTTGCGCACGACCTGGGGGTACGCCAACACGCAGAGCAGAATCTGTACCAGAATCAGCGGAACTGAAAAATACAGCATCATCCGTTTATGCATCGATAATTTCTGTAATGGATTTCTCATCGCAGCTGCAGACTCTCCTTATACTCCGTCGGGGTCACACCCGTCTTCTTTTTAAAGATTTTTGCAAAATAGTTCGCATCCTCGTAGCCGACCTGTTCCGATACCTGATAGAATTTCAGCTGCGGATCTTTCATTTTCTGTTTCGCATGCTCCACGCGGACTTCCAGCAGATACTGACCAATCGTAAGACCCGTCTGCTTTTTGAACACAGCGGAAAGGTAAGTCGGTGTCAGATAAACGAAATCAGCGAGCTTTGCAATCGAGAGATCCTGCTCTGCGTAGTGTTCCTGTATGTATTCCGTCACGCGGCTGACGGTAAAATTATTTTCTGTCTTGTTTTTGTCTTTTTTCTCGCTCTGTTTTTCAAAGAGCTGCTCAATCCGGCGGATCATCTCATCACGCATTTCTTCAAACGTCTCCGCCTGCATGAAAAAGTCGGTTCCGCTCTGCTCCCACGGTTTTTCGAGGCTTCCCGGATAGAAATAGTCGGCGGCTTTTTCCAGCACGTCACGCATGACACAGTATTGGTAACGGATATCGCAGTTCATGCGGATATGATGGCTGACCAGTGTTTCATACATTTCCTTCTGGAAACGGCAGGCCCCTTTTGCATCTTTGCCCATGACAAGCTTATAGAACTCATCCATCCGCTTTTTGGCATCTTCGTGCAGCGGTGTCTCATCCGGGACCTCCTCATAACAGACACTCTTTCCCCAGCCAAGCCATGCAAGAGCTTTTCCCGCTTCCTTTGCCTGGCGGTAGGAACACAGAATGTCTTCCTGACAGGAGCCTCTTCTTCCATTGGATAAAAAACACCCCCCCATCGAACCGTCCTGCGTACATTTCTTGACAGCATCGATCAGAAGCGGTTCCACCTCTTTCCAGCGTTTCTCCTCTTCACTTCCGATCAGCAGAATCAGGCAGAACGGATCGAGAAGCGTCACTGTCATAGAAATCTGGTGCGGCGCAAGGGCCTCTTTCGCCTGCTTTTCAAACTTCGGAAAGAAATCGGCACCGCAGCCCTCGCTGTTAAAGTGCAGCATGGCAATCCGGAAGTATTTTCCCTCCGCCTGCTCAAGCGAGACATCGGTGTCTACCTCCAGCAGATAGTTCCGCAGCTTTGCGCGCTCACTCTTCCGGCGGTCACTGACGCGTTTCACCGCTTCTTTTACATTATCGGAAAGGATTTTGACATTCACCGGCTTTTCCACGTATCCGACGGCGTGCAGATCGATGGCCGCTTTCAGATATTCTTTATCGGCATAACCGGTTGAAAAAATGATTTCAATCTCCGGATATTTTTCTTTTAATTTCCGGCAGAGCTCCACACCGCTCATGCCCGGCATACGAATATCCGAAAGTACGATATCCGGGCGGAAGATTTCTGCTTTTGCGAGCGCTTCTTCTCCGTTCGCCGCCGATTCCACTTCCGCAACCCCGAGGCGCTGCCACGGGACGTGTTTTAAAAGACCATTTCGGATGACTTTCTCATCTTCTACCACAATC
>CAVBNJ010000214.1:0-5342 GCA_963596755.1 bacterium | reverse complement strand
TATAGAAGTCGAGATCATTCGGCAGATCATGTTTTTCGAGCCGGCGGTCCGAGAAGTTGCGGCAGACGGTACAGAGAATCGCGCAGACCGGAACCGCGATGATCATGCCGAAGACACCCATAAAACCGCCGCCGATCAGGATCGAAACGATGATCAGGAAGCTGGATACGCCGGTCGTCTCGCCGAGGATTTTCGGGCCTAAGAAGTTTCCGTCGAACTGCTGCAGCAGAACAACGAAAATCAGGAAGTACAGTGCCTGCAGCGGATTGATTAAAAGAATCAGCAGAAGACACGGCACAGCGCCGAGGAACGGTCCGAAAAACGGAATGATGTTTGTCACACCGATGATTACGCTGACGAGCAGTGCATACGGCGTACCGATCAGGCTTGTGACAAGATAGCAGATCGCGCCGATGATCATCGAGTCGATGACTTTTCCGACCAGGAAACCGCTGAACTCCTGATTGACGTACTGGCAGTCACGGATCACAGCGTTGCCGTGTTCCAGGCCGAGCAGGGAGTAGGTGGCTCTCTTTAACTTGGCGATATATTTTTCTTTATGATACAGCATATAGATCGCAACGATGGCGCCGAGCAGAATGTTCTTGAAGAACGTCACCATATTGACGAGCTGGCCTGAGAGGTTCACGAGAAACGTACGCAGCATCGGCATCAGATCGTTGGTCAGCCAGTTGGACAGTTTCAGGGAAAATGTTGAAATATACTGATCGGCACTCTGCTGCAGTTCCGGATAGTTGGCGAGCAGTTTCGTCGCAACTTTCTGAATATTGTCAGCGTAACTGGAGAAGTTCATGACGATGTTTGTGATACTCGAGAACAGCTCCGGGATCAGGGTGGCAATCAGGCCGTACAGGGCGAAAAGAATACCGACATACATCAGAAGGATCAGAAGTCCGCGGGTGATCTTTTTGTTGCGCGCCGACTGCACGGCGTTCCGGCTGGCGTAGATACGCGCGATGATCCGCTGTTCGATAAAATTAATGATCGGGCTGATCACATAGGCGAGAATCAGGGCTGCAACCAGGGGTGATAGGATGTCCATGACATTGTGAAAGGCGGTCCGCACAGAGGTCTGGTGGAAGAGCAGATAATAAAAAATGAGTGATGCTGCAATCACCAGAAACGTGGTAACGCCGGCCCGGATGTATCTCCGGTAACGATCCAGTTTCATAAAAATGTAAATCCCCTTTCGAAGTTTGATAAGCTCTATTATACACATGCAATGCACAAAATACAACAGCAACGGAATCATACTTGCGGGAAAAAAAGGAAACTGTTATACTGGGAAAATGAATAGTTACAAGGATTTTGAAAAAAAGGAGATCATAGATTTGAAGATAAAAATGCCGCCAAGTGTAAATATGGTAATCGATTCCCTGCATGCGAAGGGCTTTGAGGCGTATGCGGTCGGAGGCTGTGTGCGGGATACCATTCTTGCCCGCGAGCCGGATGACTGGGATATCACGACGTCTGCATCGCCGCAGCAGGTAAAAGAAATTTTTGACCGCACCGTCGACACGGGTCTGGAACACGGAACGGTGACGGTTCTGGTCGGAAGCGGCGCGCACGAGGTTACGACGTACCGCATCGACGGAGAGTACGAGGACGGCCGCCATCCAAAAGAAGTAGTCTTCACCTCCAGCCTTGCCGAGGATCTGCGCCGCCGCGATTTCACGATCAACGCGATGGCGTACAACAACGAAGAGGGCCTTGTGGATCTGTTTGACGGAATCAAAGATTTACAGCGGAAAGTCATCCGCTGCGTCGGAAATCCGACGGAACGGTTCAGCGAGGATGCCCTGCGGATCCTGCGTGCCCTCCGCTTTTCCGCACAGCTCGGCTTCAAACTCGATCCGGCAACGCTCGATGCGATCATTGTACTCGCGCCGACGCTGGAAAAAATCAGCGCCGAGCGGATCCGTGTGGAGCTGAACAAGCTGCTGATTTCGAAGCGTCCCGAGTACATGGAAGCCGTTTACGAAGCCGGCATCACAAAAGTCGTACTCCCGGAGTTCGATGAGCTGATGAAAACGCCGCAGAACAATCCGCATCACTGCTACAATGTCGGAGAGCACACGATTGCCGCACTGCAGCACGTCCCGGCAGATCCGGTTCTGCGCTGGACGATGCTCCTCCACGATATTGCAAAACCAGAGCGCCATACAACCGATGCGGATGGCATCGACCACTTTAAAGGCCATGCGCAGGCAGGAGAAAAGATGGCAAAATCCATTCTGCGGCGGCTGAAATTTGACAACGAGACGATCCGTCAGGTGACAACGTTGATCAAGTGGCACGACTGCCGCATGGCGCCGGAAAAACCGGTGATCCGCCGCATCCTGAACAAGATCGGGCCGGAGCTGTTTGAAAAGCTGATGATCGTACAGAAAGCCGACACGATGGCAAAGAGCATGTATCAGCGCGAGGAGACACTGGAACGCATCGAGAACGTGAATGCGTGCGTGAAAGAAATTCTTGCGGACGGAGACTGCTATACGTTAAAAACGCTGGCGCTTTCCGGAAAAGAACTGATGGAGCTCGGCATTCCGAAAGGACCGCAGATCGGCGAATGCCTGCATGCGGCGCTGGAAGAAGTGATGGAAGATCCGAAGAAGAATACAAAAGAATATCTGACAGAATATGTGAAAACACTGCTGTAAGGCAACCAAAAAACGGTCGAGAGAATTTACAACTCTTTCGACCGTTTTTCGGTTATCAGAAATAGTTTTGGTTTATGCGTTCAGATCACGCAGCAGATCTGCATACCAGCAGAAAACGTGAGCAATCCGGTACAGCTCGCTCTCTTTAGAAACTGTGCGCCACAGCTCCTTATAGCTGTGCAGCCATTTT
The DNA here is from genome assembly GCA_963596755.1 of bacterium. Taxonomy (GTDB): domain Bacteria; phylum Bacillota; class Clostridia; order Lachnospirales; family Lachnospiraceae; genus Fusicatenibacter. Next base: position 2,471 of record CAVBNJ010000214.1, on the reverse strand, counting down.
TCCAGATCTCCGGCAAGTGCAAAGCATGCTTCTTTGTCCGGCAGTTCGCCTTCGGAAAGAATAGATGCGCGGAGAACCGGCAGCAGGCGGTTCAGCACTTTCAGGCCGTCAGCGGCAAGCAGGTACGCATAGATCATCGGACGATTCTCCGGGCGGATGGTGATGGCTTTCTCATACAGAACAGCGCAGAGCGCGTCAATCGAAGCGTTGGCAGCATCGGCATCTCCTTCTGCACACTGGCGGAGCAGTTCGGCAGCCTCTTCGCGGTCCTTATGCAGCTCGATGGCTTCATGTACCATAACAGCGGCGCGCCATGGATACGCATCCTGATGGCAGAGAAGATCGAGGACAGAAACGAGCTTTCCGGAAGCATCCCCGAATTCCAGCACGGAGATCTGACGATTGATTTCCTCCTCTGGCAGGATATCTGCATTCCAGGAGAACGCCGCGCCGTAGATCATGCCGATGCGGGAAAAATCCGGGTGATTGATGTGGCCGTAATCGCCCCAGTCGGTATTCAGAAGTCCCATTGCATGGCATTCATGACCGTAGCGTGCCATCTTCGAAATATTCTCATACGCCTCATGATATTTGTTGATGAGCTGGTTCCATCCCTGGACACCCGGGCACACATACAGATGCTCGGCACCGGAATTGGCAAGGCGGATCAGGCGATCCGAAGAAACATTTGCCGCATAATCCCAGTGCAGGCAGATCAGGTTCTTCGGCAGGAGATGGTACACCTCCGGCTCCTGGCTGATGACATCACTCCAGAACATCGGCGTGCGGCCGGATTCTGTGATGAAGTTCGCAAGCTCGGTGACAAATTCGGTGTAGATGACTGTCGTTCCCTTTTCCTCGGCGAGGGCACGGGAAGCGCCTTTTCCAAGGTCGAAGGTCTCATCGGCACAGAGGTTGAAATACTTCGAGGAGAAGAGCTGCATATATTCGGAAAGAATCCGTTTGGCAAGTGCGAGGCTCTCCGGGTTTGTGATGTCAAGTGTATGATGCGCCTGACGGTCAAAGAAGGAGAACGGAGCTGAAGCAGAGCCTTCGAGTTCGCACAGATGCGCATACGATTTCGTGCAGAGCAGCTTGTACAGATGACCGAAGCTTGCAAGCGACGGAACGAGATCAATGCCAAGGCCTTTGCAGTAGCGGTCGAGCTCGAGGATATCCTCAGCGGTGAGCGGGGTATCATCGCGCCACATTTCGGTCAGATCGTCAAACAGATAGCTGTGCTCGATGTAGAGCTGAAGCTGGTTGATCTTGTAAAAGCTCAACGTGTCGGCGAGATGTTTCAGATAGGAAAGCGTCGGAACGCGTCCGCGGGTGGCATCGTGGTAGAAGCCGCGGTTTTCCATGGCCGGCTTGTCGGAAATCAGGACAGCCGGAAGAACAGCGCCCGCCTGGCGGATCATCTGACGGAGTGTCTGCACACCGTAGAGAACGCCGTTTTCCGGTGAACCGCAGATTGTGATATTGTCCGGAGTCACCGTGAGGGTGTAGGCCTCGCGGGAGAGTTCCGGGGAAGTAGTCAGATAAATCAGATGAGTACCGGCTGGCTGATGACGGCGGCAGATGGCAAGACGGAAACCGGTCTGTGTTTCAATTTCCTGCTGCAGAAGCTGTGCGGCTGCAAAAAGCTCCGCCGGGCTCTCAGAGTCCAGAAAAATGCGGCTGTCATAGTGAATGGTAAACGTTCCATCTCCGTAGGAAAGAGAGGCTGGCTGTGGTAAGAAAATCATAAAAACCCTCCTTAAAATAAAGTAATAAAGTGATTTTGCAGAACCCCATAACAGGTGTTTTTGATTCCTGTCAAGTTTGGAATATTTTACCATGCGGTGAAATTAAAAACAATAAAATAAGAGAAAAAGAAAATACTTTCAATATTACGGTTTCGATGAAAGAAAAAACGGAAACTCCTATGCATGGCACAGAGCGCGTACGCATACATTGAATCGTGACCCCAAAAACGACGACAGAAATGGAAAGGAGTCAGGCTCTTGTATGATTATGGATTGAGTGTGCTGTCCCATTACGGCCTTACCGCTTCCGGCACGATGCGGGTGCGGGGGGCATTGCTTTGTCATACGGAACAGGGGGATAAGCTGATCAGTGAGTTTGGGACGGCGGCGGAAAAACTGGAGCAGCGGTACCTTCTGCAGTGCCGCATCACGGAGTCCGGGCTCCTGCGGTGCGATCAGCTTCTGCGGAATGAAGAAGGAGCGCTTGTGACACGCGGGGATGACGGCGGAACGTACATTGTGCGGAACTGGTACCCGGGCAGGGAATGCGAGACGGGAAACAGCGAAGATCTCGTCCGTGCATCGGACGCGCTGGCGCGGCTACATACGGCGGCACATCTGCCGATGAAAACGGAATACAGGAAGGAATCTCTCGTGGAGGAGTGCATGCGCCACAACGTGGAAATCCGCAAAATCCGAAAGTATTTGCAGACAAAAAAGAAG
>CAVBNJ010000213.1:0-5383 GCA_963596755.1 bacterium | reverse complement strand
GCTATTATCTATGCGTTAAGTTTCCCGCTCACCGGTCTGCAGGGCGCTGCAGGTGCTGTCATCAACGGAAGCGGCAACTCGAAAATGCAGACGACGATCTGCGTCAGCACACAGATTTTGAATATCGTGCTTGATGTCGTCATCATCCGCTTCTTCCACACCGGCGTGGAGGGCGCTGCATGGGCATCCGATTTCTCGATGCTGGTGAGCTGCATCTGGAATCTCGTATGTGCCGCCCGGCTCTTAAAACAGAAGACGCAGGCAAAAGCGTACTTTTCTCCTGCGTCTCTGAAAGAATATCTGACTCTCGCCATTCCGACGATCGTTCAGAGCTCCGTGCTCTCGATCGGAACCATGGCGCTTCAGGTCATCGTAAACCGCGCCGGTATCGAGTACATCAACGGCTACACCGTGGCAACCACCATTTTCAATCTCCTGCTCCTCCCGATCGTGGCGACCAGTGTCGGATTCGAGACGTTTGCTTCGCAGAACATCGGTGCAAAGGAGATGGGGCGCGTCAAAGAAGGTTATTCGTTCCTCATCAAAGAAGGCCTTGGTGTCTGCGTTGTCCTCACCATCATCGACGTCTTTTTCTCCGGCGCTCTGATGGCGATGTACTCCATGGACCCTGCCAGCAGCGGCTATGCGTTTGCAAAACTGTACCTGCTTTTTATGATCCCGAACTTTTTCCTGCAGCTCTTTAAGTACAGCATCGAGGCACTCTTAAAGGCACACCTGAAAATGAACCTGTTTGCCATTTCCTCGGTTCTGTCCCTTGGCTGCCGCCTCGTCTTTGCTTTCGCCGCAGAACCCGTCATCGGCCTTTCTGCAATGGCATGGGCGCTGCTCTTTGGAACGGCAGTATCAGTGGCGTACGATATGTACTGGAAACGAAAACTTGCACTGTGAAACAATCCATTTTCCTGCATATCCCGCCATCAGGCCGACCACGATTCCGCCGATGATATCCGACGGATAATGTACATACAGATACAGTCTGGAAAATGCAATCAGCACGGCCAGCACAAGGACCGGTTTCCAGAGCTTCTTTTCTCCCGCAAAATAGAGGGCGCCGACAGCCGCAAACGAAGCGGCTGTATGGCCCGACGGGAAGGAAAAATCATGCGGTCTTTTGACAAGAAGCTGAACGGCTGTGTTGATATCGCACGGCCGGATTCTTCCGATCAGCGGCTTTAAAATGATGTTGCAGAGTACCACATCCACCGCGAGTGCACAGACCAGAACGACTCCGCTCTTCCGCGTCTTCGGTATTGCGAGAAGAAGCACCGCCAGGAAAATCCAGATGATTCCCGCGTCTCCCAGATGGGTTACTGCACACAGAATGGAATCCAGCACCGGTGTGCGTAAGGTCTGAATCCAATCCAGAATCTGAAACTCAATGCTCATATACCTCACTTCTTTCTTTGATGATCTGCATGCCGAGAACCAACACCAGGCCAAGAATTGCCGCCGGGATCTGGAATGTTCCAAGCGTCATTGCTGCCTGCGGTGTCTGCAGTGTCGTCGGTCCCTGCACGATGGCGTAGAAGGAACCGATCATCATGCCGAGGATTCCGTAAACGGCCTGCGGACGATATTTTTCAAGACAGATGCGGATTCCCTTTACTACGGTTGCTGCTCCGGCAAGAACGCCGAAACCGAAAAAGACGAGCGCCGGAAAATAGGAAAAGTTAAGCTTTAAAAAGCCTTTTACTGCGGAAATCACCGGCATGTAGGCTCCAAAAATCAGAAGCAGTGTGGAACCGGAAATTCCCGGAAGGAACATCGCAGAAATGGCAATCATTCCGATCAGGAAAAGTTTGATGCCAAGGCCGATCGAAAACTGACCAAGATCCATCGATGCACTGCCGCCCTGTCCGTTCAGCCACGTAATACCTGCGACGAGCGCAATGCCGATGATCAGAAACGGGATTCCTTTTTTCTCCCGGAAACTCTCACGCTCTTCGCGCCAGATCAGCGGAATCGAGCCGGCGATCAGGCCGACGAAGACGGAACTTACGGTGTAAATCTTCCGTTCAAACAGAGACGACAGCACTAAAACCGCCATGGCCATTCCGATGAGCCAGCCGACGCCAAGCTTGGCAAGATACGTGAACGCCGTCCGTTTCTTTTTCATATTTCCGAACACCAGCGCATCAATTGACCCGATAAACGAATCGTAAAATCCCATCAGAAACGCCACCGTTCCGCCCGAGACACCGGGCACGCTGTCGGCAAGTGCCATACAGAATCCGTGAAAACCTTCTTTTATCATAATAAGAACCTCCTGTTTCTCTTTCTGAGGTTATTGTATCGTTCCCCATTAAAGAAACAGGAGGTTCTTTTCTAAACAAAAGTTAAACTTTTTCACCGGTTCAGCCGATAGCCCGCGCCCCAGACGGTCTCGAGGATTTTGGGATTTTTGCTGTCATCCTCTATTTTTTCCCTGATACGATTTATGTGTACCATGACGGTTGCGCTGTCGCCGACGTAATCGTAGCCCCAGATTTTCTCGAAGAGCTGCTCCTTCGAAAATACGATGTTCGGGTGCTGGGCGAGGAATTTGAGGAGTTCGAATTCGCGGTTTGGAAAGCGGATTTCCGTTTCGCCCTTGTATGCTTTCCAGCTGTTTACCAGGATGCGTAAGTCTCCGATCCGGATTTCTTCCGGCTCTGTCTCAGGAACGCTGCGCGCGGCACGTTCCTGCTGGCGCAGATTGGCGTGGACGCGTGCGACCAGCTCAGCGGGGTCGAATGGTTTTGCAATGTAATCGTCGGCGCCGAGGCCGAGGCCGCGGATTTTATCGATGGATTCTGTACGTGCGGTTACCATCAAAATAGGGATGTCTGTTTTGTCCCGGATTTCGCGGCAGATGTCGTAGCCGCTCTTGCCGGGCAGCATCAGATCCAGAAGCAGGAGCGCAATATTTTCCTTTTCCAGAGTTTCTTCTACTTTGTTTCCGTCCTCTAAAATCTTTGTATCATACCCGGCGGCCTGCAGATAGGCCTCTTCGATCATGCTGATGTCCGGGTCGTCCTCCACGATGAGGATTTTCTTTTGCTCTGCCATGTTTTGTTTCCTTTCTATTGCTCTGCATCTGCAGTCTCCTGCGGTGTTTTTGTTTCGCCTAGAAGAGGAAATGTCATAGAGACGGTAAAGCCGTCCTCATTCGAGGCACACACGCTTCCCTTCATGGCCTGCACCAGATATTTTGCAATATAAAGACCGAGGCCGTTTCCCTCCCGGCGGTTCCGGGATTCGTCGGCGCGGTAGAATTCGTCGAATACGTACGGCAGTTTTTCCTCGGGCACACCGACGCCGTGATCCGAAAAATGAATTTCGACATTCTGTCCCTTCCGCTCTGCCCGGATTTCAATTTCCAGCGGTGTCCGTTCGGCGTATTTCCGGCTGTTTTCCAGCAGATTATCGAAAATCCGCCAGAGCTGTTCCGGGTCGATAGAGGATGTCATGCTGTCCTCTTCTGTTTTTAATACAAAATGCTCTGCTGCCGGATCGGCAAGCTCTGTTTTGGCCGCCGTATAGTTTTTCAGAAAGGATACCAGATCCACGTTCTGCGGGGAGATCGGCAGGTTTCCGGTTTCCAGTGTGGAAAAGTCGAAAAGCTGTTTCAGCAGAACCTCCATCTCTCCCGTCCGGCGGTATGCCGTCTGCAGGAATTTTTCCCGCATTTCCTGGGAGGATGCCACGCCGTCCAGAAGACCTTTGATCGTTCCTCGGATGGCGGTCAGCGGCGTGCGCAGATCGTGGGAAATACCGGCAATCATATCGGTGCGCGCCTTTTCGTATTTGTGGTTTTTCTCCTGCTCCTCGCACAGATGATGCTGCATTTCATTAAACACATCGCAGACCTGCTCAAATTCCTCAACACCTGTGTAGACGATTTCCTGCTGCAGATCATTGTTCTGAACCCGTTTTGCGCCTTCTGTGAGCGCATCCAGCGGTTCCATGATGTGAAGCGTCAGATTTCGCGTAAAAAACCGGCTGACTCCGACGAGAATCAGAACACAGATGATGCCGTCTGCCGCGATCAGGAGCAAAAATTTATTCTGGTATAAAATCCGCTGTTTTAAGAGTTCTTCCAGCTCCTGCGCATTCACAATCTGCTCCGCGGAATCCAGAAATGCTTTCTCGATCGTCTCCGAATAAATCTTTACCACGAGCAGATTCACCATCAGGAAAAGAAACAGCGTCGCCAGAACCATCGCCGTGTTGGATACAAAAATACGTCTTCGAACCGTTCCTTTTTTCATACTCTTCTCCCTTTCGTCCGTTTTTCTGCTTCTATCTTAACGGGGAAAGATAAACAAAACATCATGAAAAAGGTTAAACGCATGTTAAACATACGTGAAATACTACGCTTTTAACAACACTTTCTGCCCGCAGACCGGAATTTCCTCGAGATATTTAAAATACCATTTCTCCCTCCGCGTCGAATACCGCACCACCACCGGAATCCAGCAGTTCTCCACCTTCAGATACACATACTGCCCGGAGGCCACTTCCACCTCTCCATTTTTCTGCTCTACAAATGCACGGTTTTTCTTTATTTTTACAATGCCTTTTGTCATAGTGATCATCCTTTCTGAACGGGTTTGAAAAGATACTCTAACTGTATTGTATGCAGACAACGCTGGAAATTTCCACTTTCCGGACAGAGAAAAACCGGAGCAGACATTTCACTTATGGTCTCTGCTCCGGTTTTCTTATAACTTTTTCATCATCCAGTCGGCCGATACATAACTGCCGTCAGCGTATTTCATATTATCTGGGAAAGTGCCATATTTCTGAAATCCCAGCTTTTCATACAACGTGATGGCCTTTTTATTCTCGGAAATCACTTCCAGTTCTGCCTGCTCGTAACCCATTTCTTTTGCAGTCTGCAAGGCATATTCCATCATACTTCTGCCGATTCCGCATCCGCAGTATTTCTGATATAACGCGACTGCCATTTCACACCGATGCGCATATCTCCGGTAGCTCCCAATTGCATCAACAGAGCAGTTACCAACATGTTTTCCATCTAAAACAGCAACCATCATCAACGATTTTTCTGATTTCAGACGGCTCTCAAGAAACGCTCTCTCCTGCTCCACCGTCAGTGTAATCTCTTCCGGCTCCCGGATCAGATACGGCGTTTCCGCTGTGGTCACTTTTAAATATCGAAGTAAATCTTCTGCATCCTCCGGTACGGCACTTCGCAGGATAACAGTTCTATTATATTTATCTTTTATTTCAATTGGTCCAAACTGCATCTTTCTTCTCCTTCCGCCCTCGCCATTTTCTATCATTATACTATTCTTTTTGCAAATAATCTATATAGATCTTTGACTCTATAATCTCATTTTTCTCATCTTTATACCTT
>CAVBNJ010000212.1:0-5445 GCA_963596755.1 bacterium | reverse complement strand
GAGGACAACTTCTGGGAGCACGGCGCAGGTCCGTGCGGTCCGTGTTCTGAGATTTACTATGACCGCGGAGAGAAATACGGCTGCGGCAAACCAGGATGTACCGTTGGCTGCGAGTGCGACCGTTACATGGAAGTATGGAACAACGTATTCAGCCAGTTCAACAACGACGGCGAGGGTCACTACACCGACCTGATCCAGAAGAATATCGATACCGGTATGGGTCTTGAGCGTCTGGCAGTTGTTGTACAGGATGTAGATTCCATCTTTGATGTCGACACCATTCAGGCACTCCGCAACAAAGTATGTGAGATTTCCGGAAAAGAATATGAGAAAGATCATGAGACCGATGTTTCCATCCGTCTTATCACCGACCATATCCGTTCTGCAACATTCATGATTTCTGACGGAATCATGCCGACCAACGAGGGAAGAGGCTACGTACTGCGCCGTCTGATCCGTCGTGCAGCTCGTCACGGCCGTCTGCTCGGCATCGACGGACTGTTCCTTGCCCGTCTTTCCGCAAGCGTAATCGAGGGATCAAAAGACGGATATCCGGAACTGGAAGAGAAGAAAGACTTCATCTTCAATGTTCTGAACAACGAGGAGAACCAGTTCAACAAGACCATCGATCAGGGACTTCATATCCTCTCCGAACTCGAAGAGAAAATGCAGAGCGAAGGCAAAAAAGTTCTGGACGGCCAGGATGCCTTCAAACTGTACGATACCTATGGATTCCCGCTGGATCTGACAAAAGAGATCCTCGAGGAGAAGGGCTACGGCATCGACGAGGACGGCTTCCATGCAGCAATGGAAGAGCAGAGAAAACGTGCAAGAGAGAGCCGTGAAGTAACAAACTACATGGGCGCTGATGCAACCGTTTACGATGAAATCGACCCGTCTGTCACAACCGAGTTCACCGGATACGATCATCTGGAGGACACTTCCAAAGTTACCGTTCTTACTACAGAGACTGAGATTGCAGACTCTCTGATGGAAGGCCAGAAGGGAACCATTTTCGTAGAGAAGACTCCGTTCTACGCTACTATGGGCGGTCAGGAAGGCGACTGCGGTATCATCAAAGGTGCAAACGGTGTCTTTGAGGTAGAAGATACCATCAAGCTCCGCGGCGGAAAATACGGCCATGTCGGCGTGATGAAATCCGGTATGATTTCAAACGGCGAGGAAGTTACGCTTCAGGTCAACGAAGAGGCAAGAAGAAACACGGAGAAGAACCACAGCGCAACCCATCTGCTGCAGAAAGCGTTAAAGACCGTTCTTGGCGCACACGTAGAGCAGAAAGGTTCCCTGGTAACTCCGACCAGACTCCGTTTCGACTTTGCACACTTCCAGGCTATGACACCGGAAGAACTGGCAAAAGTTGAAGATCTGGTAAATCAGAAGATCCAGGAGCAGATCCCGGTTGTAACCGATATCATGGATACCGAGGAAGCAAAGAAATCCGGCGCTATGGCTCTGTTTGGGGAGAAATACGGCGACAAAGTACGTGTCGTTTCCATGGGAGACTTCTCCAAAGAGCTCTGCGGCGGTACCCACGTAAAGAATACCTCCGAAATCGGTCTCTTCAAACTGGTTTCCGAGGCAGGTGTTGCAGCAGGTGTCCGCAGAATCGAAGCACTGACCGGACCGTCTGTTACGGCATACTATAAAGAGCAGGAAGCAAAACTCCACGAGGCAGCCGCTCTCTTAAAGACAACACCATCTGAACTGGTTGAGAAGATCGCCCATCTGCAGGCAGAGGCAAAAGCACTCCAGGCAGAGAACGAGTCCTTAAAGAGCAAACTGGCAAAAGAATCCCTCGGCGATGTTATGGATAAAGTAACAGAAGTAAAGGGTGTGAAACTCCTTGCAGCATCCGTTCCGGAAGTTGATATGAATGGTCTGCGTGATCTGGGAGACCAGTTAAAAGAGAAACTTGGCAGCGGCGTTGTCGTTCTGGCATCCGCAAAAGAGGGTAAAGTAAGCCTTCTTGCGATGGTAACCGACGATGCAATGAAGAAAGGCGCTCATGCAGGCAAGCTGATCAAAGAAGTGGCAGCAGTTGTCGGCGGAGGCGGCGGCGGACGTCCGAACATGGCTCAGGCCGGCGGAAAGAACCCGGAGAAGATCGACGAGGCAATCGCAAAAGCAGCAGAAGTTCTCGAAGGACAGATCAACGCATAAAAAAATTGCAAAAAAATGAAAAAACTTGTTGACGAACGAGATTTTTCTGGTATAATAAGAACAGTGCAAAAAATACCCAAACAGTTGTATTATGCACAATCTACAACTGGAGGGAGGTTAGGTGTGAGACTATGTCAAATGTAATCGTTAAAGAAAACGAAACGTTGGACAGCGCTTTACGCAGATTTAAGCGTAGCTGTGCAAAAGCTGGCATTCAGCAGGAGATTCGTAAAAGAGAGCATTACGAGAAACCGAGTGTTCGTCGTAAAAAGAAATCTGAAGCTGCCAGAAAACGTAAGTATAATTAATGTGCAAAAAATCCCCGGCGATCTGTTTTGCCGGGGATTTTTATACTTGTAACAAAAAGTCGAAGGTTTGGGCAAAACAGCAAGGCGGTGACAAATGAGAATTCTGTACAAAATAGCGAATAAACTGTTTCGCATCGTGAAGAAGATTCTGAAGCTGCTTACCAGCCGTATGGTGATTATCGTTGTTGCGCTTCTTCTGGAATTTGGCTGGCTGGCCGGAATTCTGGCGCAGCTCAACGAGAAATCCATTTATATCAATTATGCAGTCACGGTTCTCTCGCTGATTGCAGTTCTTTCCATTATCAACAATCCGAAGATGAATCCCGGCTATAAGCTGATGTGGGCGGTCTGCATTCTGGCACTGCCGGTCACGGGTATCTGTCTGTACGGTATCCTCGGCCATTCCAGTGTTGCCAGAAAATTCCGTACGCATTACGATACCGTGCTGCTCTCCCAGGGCGGAATCTTAGGAGAAGAGGAAGAAACACGGAAAAAGCTCGAGGAGGAAAATATTCTGGCGGCAGGCCAGTCCTCGTATCTGACGAACTATGCGCATTATCCGGTCTATGAGAATACGCAGACGGAATACTATCCGCTTGGAGACGTATGGTTTGAGAAGTATATCGAGGAACTGAAAAAAGCAGAGCACTATATTTTCATGGAATATTTCATCATCAGCGAGGGATATCTGTGGGATACGGTACTGGAAATTCTGAAAGAAAAAGCAGCTGCCGGTGTCGATGTGCGGCTGATTTATGACGATTTCGGCTGTGTGACGACACTGCCGTACCAGTATTATAAATCGCTGCAGCAGATGGGCATCAAGTGCGCGGCATTCAACCAGTTCCGCCCGGTGCTGAACGTCATTCTGAACAACCGTGACCACCGGAAAATCACGGTCATCGACGGTCATACGGCGTTCACAGGCGGCGTCAACCTCGCGGATGAATACATCAACCGCAAGGAACGTTTCGGCCACTGGAAGGATTCGGCGATCTGCCTGCGCGGAGAGGCAGTCTGGAGTTTTACGGTCATGTTCCTGCAGATGTGGAGCACGATCACCGGCGTCAACTGCAATTTTGAAGCGTACCGGCCGGAAATTTACCATAAGGGAGCCTTTCCGAAAGACGGTTTTGTGCAGCCGTACGGCGATTCCCCGCTGGACGGTGAGACGGTGGGAGAGCATGTTTATCTGAATATTATCTCCCATGCGAAGAAATATCTCTATATTTTTACCCCGTATCTGATCCCGGACAACGAGACGCTGACTGCACTCTGCATGGCGGCCAAGCGCGGTGTCGATGTGCGGATTGTGACGCCGGGCATCCCGGACAAGAAGATTGTCTATATTCTGACGCAGGCAAATTACGAAATTCTGCTGGAATCCGGCGTTCAGATTTACCAGTATACGCCGGGCTTTATCCATTCAAAGAGCTTCGTCTGTGACGATGAGATTGCGACCGTCGGAACGATCAACATGGATTACCGAAGTATGTACCTGCACTTCGAGTGCGGTGTCTGGATGTACGGCAGCAGTGCGGTCGCGCAGGTGAAAGAGGATGCACTCAGCACCTTTGAGCAGTGCGAGCAGATCAACATGGACTACTGCAGAAAGAAAAACTTTGCAGTCCGTGCACTCCGCGGTGCATTAAAATTCCTGGCGCCTCTTTTGTAAAACGGAACAGACGGCATAGTTCTGCGGCCGTCTGCATAGCCTGTAGGGAAGAAAAAGCAGATGTTTCGGGGGAATATGAAAAGAAGGACACGAAATATCGTCTGGAGCCTGCTGATCGTCCTGGCGCTTCTTGCAGCGCCCGTGAAAGCAGCTGCGGCAGAGCAAAATGGAACATCTTCCGGCGGAGAACGGGAAGAGACAACGGAACAGAAAACAGAAGAGACGGAGGAGACAGCACCAGAAGCAACAACAGATCTTGGGCTGGCTTCGCCGTCTGTTCTTTTGATGGAGGCACAGACAGGAACGATTTTGTACGAAAAAAATGCCGCAGAACAGCGGAGTCCGGCGAGTATTACAAAAATCATGACGCTGCTGCTGATCTTTGAGGAGCTCGAGAAAGGGACACTTCAGCTGGAAGACGAGGTGACGACGAGCGCACACGCCAGAAGCATGGGCGGGTCGCAGGTTTTTCTAGAAGAGGGAGAAAAGCAGACGGTCGAGACGATGATCAAATGTATCGTTGTTGCATCTGGAAACGATGCATCCGTAGCGATGGCGGAGCATATCGCCGGGACAGAGAGCGAGTTTGTCAACCGGATGAATCAGAAAGCGAAAGCGCTTGGCATGAACGATACGAACTTCGAGGACTGCTGCGGTCTGACGGATTCGGACGGCCACTACACCACGGCGGCAGACGTTGCAAAGATGTCGCGGGAGCTGATCGAGCGGTTTCCGCAGATTCTGAATTACTCTTCGATCTGGATGGAAGAGATCACGCACGTGACACAGAAAGGAAGCAAGCCGTTCACCCTCACCAATACGAATAAGCTGATCCGTGGCTATGAGGGCTGTGTGGGCCTGAAGACGGGCAGTACCTCGAAAGCGAAATACTGTGTCTCAGCCGTGGCAAAGAAAAATGATATGACGATGCTTGCGGTCGTGATGGGAGCGCCGGACTACAAGGTGCGGTTTGCAGATGCGGCATCGCTGTTCCAGTATGGATTTTCTTCCTGCAGCATTTACATAGACCGGGAAAAAGATCCCTTGCCGGAACTATCTGTTGTTTACGGAAAGCAGAATGCGGTAAAACTGGAAACTGCGGAAGAATTTCGCTATCTTGCGACGGGCGGAACCGCGATCGGAGAGGTGGAAAAGACGGTTGAACTGCCGAAAGAGGTGCAGGCACCCGTCAAGAAAGGCGAGTGCGCCGGAAGAATTGTCTATAAAGCGGGAGATCAGGAGATCGGTTCCGTCGCAGTTCTGTACAAAACGGATGTGGCG
>CAVBNJ010000211.1:0-5481 GCA_963596755.1 bacterium | reverse complement strand
CTCCGGGACTCTCACGCCTTTGTTCTGCAGGAAGTTGGATGCCTCAAGCGCATAATAGTCGGAAGAGAAAAAGAGTGCTGTCTGCTTCTGGAAGAACGGCAGCATTTCCTCGTATACCTCCTCCCGTTTCTTTGGGTCCCACGGAATGACAACGTGGCGGCTTTCGCTGTCTGCAATTCCGGCTTCTTCCATTGCCTGACGCACACCGAGCCAACGGTGATAATCGACACCGATGTTGCAGTCGGATAAGAAGAGAAATTTTTTATGGCCTTTTTCAATGAGGTACTTGCCCATCTGATATGCTCCGCCGCGGTCGTCCATGGTGATCGAGCGGACGCCAAGCTCCGGCGGGAGGTACTGGTCGATCGTCACCAGCGGTTTTCCAAGGCGGCCGGAGAGTTCTGCGATTTCTTTTTCGCTCAGCGCCATCGCAATCATGCCGTCGAAGTTCCAGCCGAGTGCCTGCTGCTCATGGCGTGCAACCAGCATCATGTGATAGCCGTGTTCCCGGATCTGATATTCGAGGTTTCCGAGCATGGCAGAGACGAACGGGTCCTCGAACGAGAATGCGTTTCCTTTTTTCGCAAAGCCAAGTGCCACGCCGATGAGGCCGGAACTGTTGTTGGCAAGCATCCGCGCGCTGATGCTCGGCACGTACTCCATTTCTTCTAATATCCGGTTGATTTTTTCGATCGTCTCCTTCGAGACGCGCCCGGTCTTTCCATGTATTACATTCGAAACCGTCGTCGGACTGACGCCTGCACGGTCTGCAATATCTTTAATTCGTATCATCGGTTTTCCACCTTTCCCATCTATATGCATTTATTTTACCAAGACCCTCAAATGTTTACAACTACTTTGCATCGGGAAACGCTACAATTTTCTTACATTTTCTTAATTGATCTGTAAGAAAATCTCCATCTCTCCTTCATTTACTTTCCCCTGGTTCCGTGATAAGATAAAGGAACAGAAAACGTTTACTTTTTCTGTAAGAAAGGACCTACCTATCGTATGCGGCTTGCATTTACTCATTTTTCGATAAACACACACACCGGCAGGAAATCCGGCCGGTTTTTTCTTGCCCTTTTTCTGAGTATTTTCCTCTTTCTGGCTCATCCTGCGCTCTGTCAGGCAGGTTTCGCTTCGAACACACCATTTTCCGGTGCCTCCTGGGAACTGGTCGGGGAATATCCGATTCTCGGCAGCAACGGTGCGGTGCAGTCGGTCTGCGCGACCGAGGATTACATCATCTGTATCGAAAACTTCAACGATCTGACGACGGAGCCGGATGTCGTCTCCGCCTACTATAAAAACGATACCGATGAAAATGGAAATCCCGTTACGCAGTATTCGCTCGCTCGCCAGGTGCAGGATGCGGACTTTGCCCACGCAAACGGCATGGCGCACAATCCCGACACGCACGAAATCCTCGTGAGCGGCTACAGCAGCCCGGATGCATCGAATTATGGATGTGTGTTCCGTCTCGATCCGGACACGCTGGAGCAGAAAGAACGGGTTCAGATCTCGACGAGCTACAACATCCTCGGCATTGATTATCTTCCCTCCACGGGCGGCTATCTGATCCAGACGGATGCGGACGGCGGCTACGGTTTTAAGATTCTCGACGCATCGCTCCAGGTGGTGGACGACTGGGGTGCGTATCCCTTTGATTTTTACATGGAAAATTTTCAGGATCTCTGCGTCTCCGGCGATCTCTTTTTCATCTTTCCGCTGACGATGCACCTCGGAATTGGAAACTATATTCAGACGTACTCCATTTCACAGAAGACGCTGCTGGCCGACGAACCGGTCGACTTCGGCTTCTCGGATGATATTACCGTCGATGAACCGGAAGGACTCTGTGAGACGAATCCTGGCGAGTTTCTTGCAATCGTTGATGTGAAAAAGACGGACGGCAGCAGCTATGTGCAGTTTTACCGCACGCGGGTGCCGTATCTGTTCACGGTTTCCACCTCTGCCGCGGAGCACGGCTCGGTTTCCGATGGGGGCGAGGTTTCCCGCGGGGAATCGAAAACGATTACCTACACGGCAGACAACGGGTTCCGGCTCGCAAAGCTTTCTGTGGACGGCTCGTATCTTCCGGTGACGGAATATCCGGACAGCTATACGTTTTCGGATGTGCAGAAGGATCACACGCTTGCCGTAACGTTCGAACCGGTTCCGACGGCAACGCCGACACCAACTGCCGCGCCGACACCAACGGAAACTCCGACGGATACGCCGGAACCGACGATGACCGTAACACCGGGTGCTGCAGAACGTTTCGTTTCCGGTGCCGGCTCCATGCTTTCAACGGCCGGCGCGCATCTTGCTGCATTCGGGAAACGTATTGTCCGTGCCGGTGCTGCGGCACTTCAGAAGGCAGGACCATTTTTTGCGGCTGCGGGACGAACCGCTGCCAGGACATTCCACTCGCTTCTGGCACGCATCCGGCAGATGAATCCGATTTTTCTGCTGCTGCCGCTTCTGCTTCTCGTCCTGATTCTGCTCTTTGTTCTCCGTCTGCGCTATGTCCGCCGCATCCGACAGAAGCGGTCACGGAAAGCGCTGGAGCGAAGAAGAAAGACGTATGAAGAACTGGTCAACGAATTTACTGCTGCTGCAGAAGAAGAAGAGGTTTCTATCGACGAACTGCTGCTTGAAATTGATGAACTGCAGAAAGAAGAAAAGAAAAACTAAAAAATATCCCGTTCCTGTATTCGTGGGGAACGGGATATTTTTTATCTGATTCCGGTTTTTACTCCTCGTAATCGAGTGCTGCGCGCTCAGTAGTGTACGGGCGTACGTAGGTGTCTGCCACTTTTACGTGCTCCGGATGGGTTGCATAAACGGCTACATCCTCTGCTTTTTCCAGTGTTGTGACAAGCGCCATATCATGGGTGGAGGAAGCAAGCGGTGCTTCTACGAAATCTACGGTTAAAAGTCCCGGCACTTTGCCGACCAGGCTTTTCAGGTTCTCTGCCATTGCTTTTTTGAGCTCCGGTTTCTTTGCATCCTCTACTTCCGGTTTGAATTTCCACATAACGATATGATGTACCATTGTTTTTGTCTCCTTTGCTTTTTGTTTTATCGCCAATTCACACAGGATTCTGTGCAAATATCAGCCTCTTTACGGTTCCTCGCCTGCGATGCGAAGAATATCCTCGATCTCTTCCACCGACATATCAAGGTACGCGGAAAGTTCTGCCACACTGAAATCCATGTCATCGCCGTCGGAGAGTTCCTCGATCGCATCTTTTAAACGGTTTACTTTATTGACCACGGTGTTGTCTTTGTGTTTCTGGACTCTGTGCTCTTCCATGAAATCGCTGATGGTCTCACGCACGGCCGCATCGATTGCCTGCTCTGCCGTTTTTGCTTCTGCGATTGCTTCCAGTGCGACGAGAAGCCCGACATTTCCTTCCTGCACCAGATCCATCAGGAAAAAGTCGCAGGTGTGCATTTCTTTTGCGGTTTCAATAACTTTCGGAAGCCAGATCTGGACCAGCATGCTTTTTGCCAGGGAATCGCCCTCTGCCGCTTTCCGGTAAAGTTCTGCCGTTTCTTCTTCTCCCGGTATCTCTGTCTCCGGCAGCTCATCGAGATACTGCTGTAAGGCACGCAGCTCCTCCTCTGAGAACTCCGGTTTTTTCTTTTCTTTTTCTGTCTCCTCCGGTACCGCGCCCGGCTCGTAATCTGCCACATCGACCTGCTCCATCGTCAGATATTCGCAGACAAAGGTGACTTTCTGCTCATCCAGCTCGAAGTCCTTAAAAAAATCTCTGACCTCTTCCATCGTTACTTTATTTTCATGGTCTCTGGCGTAGGACAGCAATTCGGAGAGCTTCTCCTGGAATTTTTTCTGTTCGTCCTGCATCTATTTTACCCTCTCTTTCTCCGTGTTTCAAAGCTCCATTCCTTCGTACATTTTTTTCAATTTGTCCATTGCATTTTTCAGTTTGAAAAGCTACTATAAATACAAACGAAAAACCACACTGTGTGGAAAGGAGAATCCTTATGAAACAATTTTTTCAGGATGTGAAAAACAGTTTCCTGCTTTCAGCCGCTGTCTCTATTATACTAGGTATCGTGCTGATCGTCTACCCCGTAAAAACGAGTTTGCTGATCTGTTATATCGCCGGAGCACTGCTCCTGTTCGGCGGCGTTGTCGCCCTGATCCGCTACATTGCAAGCCGCGGCGAACCGTTTTTCTTCCGCTTCGACCTGTTTGTCGCTCTGGTACTGATCCTGTTCGGCTGCTTCGTTATCTTTGAGAGCGACCTCGTGATCGCCTTCATCCCGGTTGTCATCGGACTCATTCTTCTGGCAAACGGACTTCTCAGCATTCAGAAAGCGTTCAACCTCAAAAAAGCGGGACTGGAAAAATGGTGGCTCGAGTTCCTGCTCGCTCTTCTGACTGCCGTACTCGGCCTCATCATCTGCACCAACCCGTTTGACGCCGTTGCCACCACAAACATTTTCATCGGCATCTGCCTCGTCTACAGCGGCATTTCCGATCTCGTCACCACCTACTACATGGGCCGCGCAAAACGCCGGATCAAAAACGTCATCCAGACCGAAATCAACCAGCAGAAAATCCTGCATGATGACAACATCATCGACGTTGAGGAAGACGAGCTTCACTAAACTCAATACGTAAAACACAGAAAAAACCGGAACCCGGCACTGCCTGATCAAGCAAGCAGCCCGAGTTCCGGTTTTCTTATATTTTATGGATTTTGACTTACTCCTCGTGTTTGCTCAGCGCTTCCATGCTGTCTCTGAGTTTCAGGCGGATTTTGCCGAGTTCGATTCCGTTTGCACCGAAGTACAGTTTCAGGTAGTGGTTCGGGCCGAAGAAGAAGCCGAGGTCTCTTGTCTCTTTGATCCACTCGCCTCTTGTTCCGCGGATGCTGATGACGGTTTTTACGATGTTGTCCAGGTATACGGTTACCGGGAGCTGGGCGAGGTCTTCGAGATCGGCTTTCATTTCAAGCTCGATATCGTACGTTCCCATCTTGTCAGCCAGGATCGTAACGCCGCATACTTCGCTGTTTCCTTTTTTCGTCTCCCATGCGGATGCGTCGATCACTACTTCGCCGGTTGCCGGGTCTGCTTCGTATGTTACAAGGTCAGCTGCAACAAAATCGTTGTCGCCCATCTGCTCCTGTGCCTGTTTTTCTTCGTCGCTGATGCGGTCGAGGAAGCGTAAGATACACGGAGTTCCCAGGATGAAATGCAGGATGTTCATCGCATTTCTCTGCAGGTCGCCTCTTGTGATCTCGCCGTTTTCCAGTGCTTCTTTCACATCGTCCTGTCCCATGTCGGTGCAGTCGGTGCATACCATGAAGACATCGTTTCCGGCGGATACCATCGGTGCGTGGGTTGTTCTGGTTGCCTGATATCCCTCGCGGTTTGACATTGCCCACCAGTCGGTCATAACGAAGCCGTCATAGTTCCACTCACCGCGCAGAATGGTGG
>CAVBNJ010000210.1:0-5496 GCA_963596755.1 bacterium | reverse complement strand
CAAAAATACAAGAACACCGCTGCACGACCATGTCCGCCTGAAATACAAATGGTCTGACAGCCAGGTAGTGATCCGTTTTGTAATTATGCAGATCCTGCTGGCAGTCGTTGCGTATCTGATTGTGGCATAAACAAAAAATAGAAGAGAAACGGGAGTGTGTCTCCGCAGAAGTCCGCTGGAAAGAAAACAGTATACTTTTGCGGGACACACTCCCGTTTTGTTTCTAAATCAAAAAAAGATAATATCGCCGTATTTTTTCACAGAATCCGCCCTGTTTTCCACAGCCGTAGTGTGGTAGGATAAAATTACCAAAAAACGACAGCCCGAAACAGAAATTTTGTAAAGATTGATTGAAAGAGGGCTCATCAAATCAGGAGGTAAATCAAACATGAAATTCACAGAAGGTTACTGGCTTCCAAGTGAAAAAGCAAATGCATCCCATGCAATGCAGGCCTACGAAGTAGAGCAGATTCCAGGCGGTATGCGCATCCTCGCAACCACCCGTCCGATCGAGCACAGAGGTATGACCCTGAACCTGCCGACCATCACCGTTGAGTTCGTAGCACATACACCGGACACCATCTCCATGGAGGCATGGCACTACGAAGCATACGACAACAAAGTTCCGTCTTTCGATAAAACAGAGAGCGTATACGAGGACGTAACCGTAACGATTAACGAGGATGAGGCAGTTCTCGACACCGGAAGCGTACAGGTCCGCGTACAGAGAAAAGGCATCTTCGCGTACACCTTCGAGGCAGACGGAAAAGTCCTCACCGGAAGCGGATTCCGCAACCTTTCCTATATCAGATGGGATCGTCAGCAGAGCACCATGCTGCCGGCACAGAACTACATGACCGAAAAATATCAGCCATATATGGTAAGCGAGCTGTCGCTTGGCGTCGGTGAGTGCGTCTACGGCCTCGGCGAGAGATTTACTCCATTCGTGAAAAACGGACAGGTTGTTGATACCTGGAATGAGGACGGCGGTACCGCATCCGAGATCGGCTACAAATGCGTTCCATTCTATATGACAAACAACGGCTACGGTATTCTCGTTGACAGCACCGACAACGTTTCGTTCGAGGTAGCAAGCGAAAAAGTTGAGTACGTTGGCTTCTCCGTACCGGGCGAGAGAATCAAATATTATCTGTTCCACGGCCCGTCACCGAAGAAGATCATGAACGAGTACACCGCACTGACCGGACGCCCGGCACTTCCTCCGGCATGGTCCTTTGGTCTGTGGCTGTCCACTTCCTTCACCACAAACTACGACGAAGAGACCACCACATCCTTCATCGAGGGAATGGAGAAGAGAAATATTCCGCTCAGCGTATTCCACTTCGACTGCTTCTGGATGCATGAATTCCACTGGTGCGATTTCGAGTGGGATAAGAAATGCTTCCCGGACATCCGTGCAACCTTAAAGAAATACCATGACAAAGGCCTGCACATCTGCGCATGGATCAACCCGTACATTGCACAGGGAACCGAGTTCTTCAAAGAGGGCGCAGCAAACGGCTACCTCCTGCAGAGAGCAGACGGCAGAGGAGTATGGCAGACCGACAACTGGCAGGCTGGTATGGGCCTCGTGGACTTCACCAACCCGGACGCTGTCAAATGGTACACCGGCAAACTGAAAACCGTTCTGGACTGCGGCGTAGACTGCTTCAAGACCGACTTCGGCGAGAGAATCCCGGTTGACGTTGTTTACCACGACGGAAGCGATCCGCAGGCAATGCACAACTACTATACCTACCTGTACAACCAGGCAGTATTCAACCTGTTAAAAGAAGTCAAAGGCGAGAACGAGGCAGTTCTGTTTGCAAGAAGTGCAACCGCAGGAAGCCAGAAATTCCCGGTACACTGGGGCGGCGACTGCTCTGCAAACTATCCGTCCATGGCAGAAACCCTGCGCGGCGGCCTTTCCTTCGCCATGAGCGGCTTCTCCTTCTGGAGCCATGATATTTCCGGATTTGAGAGCACCGCAACACCAGATCTGTACAAGAGATGGTGCGCATTCGGCCTCATGTCCACCCACAGCCGTCTGCACGGATCCACAAGCTACCGTGTACCGTGGCTGTTCGACGAAGAGTCCTGCGACGTTGTAAAATTCTTCACCAACCTGAAATGCTCGCTGATGCCGTACATCTTCCAGAAATCCGTAGAGGCACACGAGGAAGGAACCCCGGTAATGCGCCCGATGGTCTTCGAGTTCATGGACGACCCGGCCGTTCCGTATCTGGATCAGCAGTACATGCTCGGTGATGCCCTGATGGTTGCACCTGTCTTCCGTGAGGACAAGACAGCTCAGTATTACCTGCCGGAAGGCACCTGGACCGAACTTCTGACCGGCGAAACCAAAGAAGGCGGCAGATGGTTCAAGGGAACCTACGACTACTTCTCGATGCCTCTGTATGTAAGAGAGAACAGCATCGTAGTCAAAGGAAACTGCGACACCAGACCGGACTACGACTACGCTGACCACGCAACTGTATGCGTATATCAGTTAAAAGACGCAGCCGAGACAAAAGTTCCGGATATCCACGGAAACACCGTATTCACCGTAAAAGCAGTGAAAGACGGCGACGCAGTCAAAGTATCCGTAGAAGGCGCACATACTGAACTGAAAGTAGAAGTCTTCGTCGGAAACGAGAAGAAAGAAGCCGTACTGGCAGCAGATGCGAAAGAAGTTGTTGTTGCATAAGAGCGGCAGAACAACAGAATAGAATTACCCAGGAGATCCCGGAGCAAAAAAGTGCCCCGGGGTCTTTTTTTGCAGAAAAAACTATCCGAAAAAAGAAGGAATGTGATAAAATACGGATAAATGATATTTTGGGAAAATATGGGGGATATACGTGAAAAACAGAAAAAAATTTCAGGAAGAACCAATTCGGAGACAGATGCAGCTGATTTTGATCGTGGCAGTCCTGCTGTTTCTGATTCTGTGTATTGCGATCAATCAGTCAACGCGGAAGGTTATTGCGCAGAATGCGGATGAACATACGAAAATTACGGCAATCCGTCTGCGGGATCAGATGACCTTTGATTACGACAAAATCCAGAATTACTGTATCAGCATCGGAGAGGATGCGGCGATTCAGGCGATGCTTTCGAGTGATTTTTCAGAGATTTCCAGTTATGTGGCAGATGCCAAAGAGTGTCTGACCCATTACAAAATTCTGGAGCCGATGATCGAAGATATTTCACTTGTGAACGACAATGTGCATTATTCTTCTATCTACAGCTATGAAACGCTCGACGAGATCCGGAAGGAAATGAAAAATCAGTCCTTCTGCTGGATCGGCATGAAAAAACACGAATTTGCCGGAACGGAGAACAAACCAGATCTGATGGTCTATGCCGGGGATGTTATCGTAGATGGAGACGACAAAGGAACGATTCTGATTTCCTTAAGTGTTTCCAGCCTTCAGTTAGAGGATGAGAGCGCGATGAATTCCGCCTATCTGCTCGCGCGGGAGGACGGCAGTGTTTACC
Source organism: bacterium (assembly GCA_963596755.1). GTDB lineage: Bacteria > Bacillota > Clostridia > Lachnospirales > Lachnospiraceae > Fusicatenibacter. Next base: position 1,998 of record CAVBNJ010000210.1, on the reverse strand, counting down.
CGTTCAACTGCTCAGAAGAAACGGCAGCAGAGGTCCAGAAGCAGTGGCAGGACAGCCAGAGCAGCAGAAAAGAAGCACAGTATCTGCATGCAATGTATCTGGATGAAATGAAAATCTGGCTTCTTTCTTCACTGGACACAGAGAAAAAAATGGTCGGTGTCAATCAGATTTCTATTTTGGTGTGGGGCTGCGTTCTCCTTGCTGTAGTCTTCTGCCTTGCCGTTTTTGTCCTTTTGAATCACAGCGTTGTAAGACCGCTGGGACAGTTTTATGACACCATCCGCCAGATTCGGACGACACATCAGCGGAAGCTGAAAAAAGAACTGAACCTGGGCGGCTGTGCAGAGTTTACCGAAATCGGCGCCGAATTTGCCGGCATGCTGAAGGACATCGAAGCGATGAACAAACAGATTTTCCAGTCCGCTACCGATCTGTACGAAGTAAAGGTACAGAAACAGACCGCCGAGCTGGCGTATCTGCGCAGTCAGATTGACCCGCATTTCCTCTATAATACCCTGGAAGTTGTGCGGAAAATGGCATTGGAAAAGAGCGCGCCGGAGATTGCGCAGATGGCAGTCGATATGGGAAGCATTTTCCGCTACAGCACCAAAGGAAGCGATGAAGTCTGCCTGGAGGATGAAATTGCGATTATTGAATCCTATATCCGCATTCAGCAGATGCGGTTCCAGGGAAAAATTGAGGTGTATTACTTTATTTCAGAAGAGGTAAAAAAACTGAAGGTCTTCAAAATGCTGCTTCAGCCGATCGTGGAAAATGCCATTTTCCATGGGCTGGAGCCAAAACAGGGAGAAGGAAGCCTTTTTGTAGGAGCAAGACGAGAAGGAGAAGATCTTCTGATTACCGTAAAAGATGACGGAGTCGGAATTGCGGAAGACCGCCTCGCAGAACTGCGGCAGGATCTTGCACGTGAGGATGTCGATACCAGCAAGCACGTCGGCGTTCTGAACACGAATGCAAGGCTGCGGCTGCAGTATGGAAAAGAGTACGGTCTGACGATTGAGAGCAGCGAGATGGATGGAACGACGGTGATCCTCCATCTGCCGGCAAAAGAATAGAATTGGGGAGGAAAGACAATGTTTCAGGTATTAATTGCAGATGATGAACCGTCTGTAGTGCATTCGCTGATGGAATCTGTTTCCTGGGAGGAACTGGATTTTGAGGTTGCCGCGACGGCAGCAAGCGGGGACGAGGCACTGCAGAAAATAAGAGAGAACCCGATTGATGTGGCGATTCTGGATATCCGTATGCCGGGACTGAACGGACTGGAGCTCTGCGAACGGCTGAAAGAAGAAAACAGCCGTATCCAGATCATTATTATCAGCGGCTATGCGGAGTTTGCCTATGCCCAGAAAGCGATTCAGTACGGCGTGCTCGGCTACTGTCTGAAACCGCTCGAATATGGACAGGTGACGCAGTATCTGCGGAAAGCGGCGCAGAATATTCTGGAAATGGATCACGTTGCGGTGCGGACCGATATTCTGGAAATCCTGTCCGGGGATAATACAGAAGAAATCACAGAGGAAATGCAGCGGCTCGGCTTTCCGGGCGGAAGCTGTCATGTGGCAGTGTCGGTCGGTGAAAAAAGACTCGAAATGCTGGAACAGAACGGAATCAGCATCCGTATGGGAAAAGGCCAGTGGGGCTATCTGATGCGGATGCAGAATGTGGAAAGCAGCAGAGAAGCGCTGGAAGAAACAGAAGGCTGGCGCGGCATCGGTTATCTGAAAACCCGGACGAAAGCCGGGGATATCTATGAGGCGCTCGAGGAGTGCCGGGTGCGTGCGTACCAGTTTTTTGTGGATGATACCTGGAAAATCTGTGCAGATTTCGAGGAGGGAAAAGCGGGAAGCTGGATCGAGGCAGTGCGGAAGAAGATCAACGACGGAAGATGGGATCTGCTGCCGGAGCTTCTGCGGACCATCGACCAGGAAGGACAGAAGGATTTTACCGTGAGAAGTGCACTGCGGCTCTGCAATC
>CAVBNJ010000209.1:0-5518 GCA_963596755.1 bacterium | reverse complement strand
GTAATCATCCCCGTCCACTTCTTCATACGCTGTCCCTTTCTTCCGCCTCTTTTTGCCAGACTTCCCGAATCTGTGTCTTGTTTAATCTTACAAACAACACACTTCGGCTTTTTAACCGCTTAGTCAGATTGTACCATAAATACACGCATAAGACAAACGATTTTGTATATTTTCCAAGTTATTTGTTTTTATTTACATTCTTTTCATAACAATTGGAACAATTTTCTCATTTTGTCCCATTTTCGGATCACAGTCCGTTTTTTTCTTCTTATTTCCGGAAGAGACCTGTGATTTTATCCCACACACTTGTGTTGGCCTCTGTCGTCTCCTCGACTTCTTCTGCCTCCTGTTTCTTGATATCATCGGTGCGGATTGCGAACTGCACGAGGCCGATATCGGTGTTCTTATCCGAAGTGAAGGATTCTGCCTCATAGTCGTCGCCTGTGAATTTCTCCAGTGCTTCTTTTACGCTGTCCTCGATCTGCGTATCGATATCAGAGGTTTTATCGTAAAACTCAATGGTGCCGTTCTCCATCTCAACAGCTCCGTCGGAGAGATCCACAAGGCCGCTGTTCAGTTCTTCTGCACCGCTCGTAAGAGAAGCTGCGCCGGACTGTAAGATCTGAAGTCCGGACACGGCGCTTGCTGTTCCCTGGCTGCTCTTTGCAATGCCGCTTGTGAGCTGGGATGCTCCGCTGTTTAATGCATCCGAAGCGTTGACAAGGCTTGCTGCTCCGTTTTTCAGTGATGCATTCTGACTGGTGAGCTGGTTGATGCCGGAGATCAGGCTGGTGACGCCTTTTGCAGCTTCCGTGAGGGAGGATGTCTGGCTCTCAAGCTGGGCAACGCCGTTTCCTACCTGGCTGATGCCGCTCTGCAGGCTCTTGGCTCCCTCATATGCACTGTTGACGGCACTCTGTAACTGGCCGATCATGGCTGTGGTATCCTCCGGAATCTGTACGGAAGAAGCGCTCGCTCCGATCTGGTCTGCCGCCTGGGAAAGGCCTGCGGCTCCTGCCTGGATCTGCTCTGCTGCCTGGGAGAAGAAAGCTGCCTGGGACTGCAGGGCTGCCGTTTCTTCCGGCACGGAAATCTCAGATACAGAGGATGCACCAGCTACGCTGCTCTTCGCATCGGCAAGTGCTGCCTTTAACGATGCTGCAGTGTCCTCGTCGATCGCACCTGCTGCGACGGATGCGTCAATTGCGGCTGCCGCCTGGTCTGCACTTGCATTCACCTCGGCCTGTGCTGCTGCTGTCTGCTGGTTGGCGGCTGCGATTTCTGCATTTGCCTGTGCTGCCTGGCCCTGCAGTTTTGCGGCTGCGCTCTGGCTTTCCAGTGCCGCGTTCTGTGCCTGCTCGGATGCTGCGGACAACAGTGTGCTCATCTGTTCCATCTGGCCGGAAAGTGTCTGAAGGCTTCCCTGAAGCGCCTGTACCTGTGCCAGGGTATTGGCAAGCTGTTCTGCGGAAGTGGATGTGGAAAGGGCATCTACCTCATTTTTCAGCTGCAGAAGGCCGTCCGTCAAAGCTGCGGAACCGCCGAGCAGCGTCTGGCTCTGGCTCGTATCGGTTCCCACAGCGCCCTCAAGTGTCTGCACTGCAGTGTGAATCTGTCCGAGGCTGGAAAGGCCGGAAAGCTGGTTTGCTCCGCTCTTTAACTGTTCTGTTCCGGCAAGATATGCATTCAGTCCGTCGGAAAGCTGGGATGCTCCTGCGGTATAGCTTTTGATGCCGCTCTGCAGCTCGGATGCTCCCGCATACAGGGACTGGCTTCCGGAAAGCAGCTCATTTCCGCCGTCTGTCAGTGTGTCAACACCGTCAGAAAGCTCCTTCGTTCCATCCAGCAGGGACTGGCTTCCGTCCACTGCGCTTTTGGTTCCGTCGGAAAGCTCTTTTGCGCCGTCCTTTAATTCCGTTGCCGCGTCGGTGATCTCTTTTGTCTTGTCTTTTAATTCGGAAGTATCGAAGGAATCGGTATCGAGATCGAAGCTCATCGGCACGCCCTGGAAGGTGATGCCGTCCATCTCAAAGTCGGCCACATCCGCTGTGATCTCAATCGTTTTTTCCTGTCCAGCCATCATGTTGTACAGTAACTGACGGTCATTTCCGACATTCGCTGCGGTTGCGCCGTCGGCAACGATGTTGGTGCATTTTTCGGTATTCAGCACAACGGTTGCCTGCAGCAGGTAGTTGTCGAAGAAGTTGCCCTCGCACGCTTTGTTCTCCTTGACGGAGATCTCGATTTTCAGTTTTCCGCTCTTTCCTGCCAGATCCTCGGCAGAAATCTCACTGCCGTCCAGGAAATAGCGTATGCCGATTTCCCATGGAATATCCGTTTTTTTCAGGTTTCCCTGATAATAAAATTTTCCCTCCGGTGCATCGACCGTGATTTTCTCGCCGCTCTGGGTCAGTGCATCGTCTGTGGAAAGATTTTTGACACTGGAATAATCGCCGTAGTCGGTGATGGTTCCGGCTTTTTCGGATGTAAATTCGTTGACAACGTAGACGCTCGAAACACTGCCGTCCTCATTTAAGGTAACGTAAACGTTCTCATCTTTATTAGAAACGGTGTCGGCCGCATAAACCGGCGCTGCTCCGCCAAGTGCCATAACGGCGCAGAGGGTGACTGCTGTGGTTTTCATTTTAATATTCTGATGTTTCATGATTTTTACCTCCTGTTTTGATGTTCTGACAACGGTTTTCTTTTCTGTTCTTTACTGTTCTTCGCTTTTGTCTTCGTTTTTTTCTTCGATTGCTTTTCTCTTTGGTTTCTTATAAAAATTCGTTTTTCTCGTCGTCTTCTCGATCACCGGATCAAACAGAACCAGCAGTGCCGGAAGCACCAGCAGAACCAGGAAGAAGGAAATGACGGCGCCTCGTCCGACGAGGGTTCCAAGCTGGCTTAGTACCAGGTTGGTGGAAACTGCTCCTAATACGGTTCCTGCGATTGCCAGAATGATGGCGGATGTGAACAGCGACAGGGTGCAGAGCTGAATACTGTTTTTCGCCGCCGTATACTTTCCGTGCTGTTTTCGTTCTTCCAGATAGCGGCTCGTGAAAAGGATCGCATAGTCGATCGTCGCGCCGAGCTGTACGGAGCTGATGATCAGGTAGCCGATGTAGTGCAGTGTCGTTCCCTGGAAATACGGTACGGAAAGGTTGATCCAGATCGAAAGCTCGATGAGGAGCGTCAGGATCACCGGCAGGGAAATCGACTGGAAGTTGAAAATCAGGATCAGGAAGACGAAACCGACCGCCAACAGGTTGACGCGCTCATTATCCTGGGTAATCGTAATTTTCAGATCCTCAGTGCTGGCCAGGTCGCCGGCAATCATGGCTTCATCGCCATAGTATGTTTCACAGATTTTGTGGAGCTCATCGACTTTGTCGCTCCAGCCCTCTTCGACCTCCTCGGTGTCGAGGGTGACAACGAAGCGGCTGTAATGCTCCGAGTAAAGCTGCGACAGGGATTCCGACGGAACGTATCCATCCGGAATCACATTTCCGACGGTATTTACATAAGAAATCACGGAAGTGACGTTTTTGTTGTCGAGCAGTGCATCGTTCAGCTCTTTTTCTTTTGCGGTATCACCCTTTGGAACGAGGATGACGAGCGGGTTGGATGCTCCGTATTCGTCTTCGATCGCCAGAAGGTCGCGTCCCATCTGCGTCGCCTCGGTGCTGTAGACACGGCTGGAACCGTAGAGGAAGCTGTTCGCTCCCTGTGCCTTCAGACACGGAACGGTGACGATCACGGCAAGGATCAGTGCCGGAATACGGATCTTCATGACAACGTTGGCAAATTTATCAAAGGACGGATAAAACGGGCGGTGCTGTGTTTTATCGATTAATTTATAAGTCGAAATTGCAAGGGCCGGCAGCAGGCAGAGGACACAGATGAGGCTCCACACGATCGCTTTTGCCATAACCCATCCCATATCCGGTCCGATTTTGAACCGCATCAGGATCAGTGCCGCGAAACCTGTTACTGTGGTAAGACCGCTGGATAAAACGGAACCGGTGGACTGCTTGACGGCTTTTACCATCGCATTCTGCACGTCGAGTCCTTCTTTTCGGTTCTCGGCGAAGCGGTGCAGCAGGAAGATCGAGTAGTCCATCGAAACGGCCAGCTGCAGGACGCTTCCCGCGGCGTTCGTTACGAAGGAGATCTCACCGAAGATCAGGTTTGTTCCGCGGTTCAGCATGATTGCAACGCCGATCGTCGCCATGAAGAGAACCGGCTCGAACCAGGAATTCGTCGTCAGAAGCAGGATGATGAAAATAATCGGCAGTGCGATCAGCATGATCTTCTGGATGTCTTTCGTGGTATGTATCGGAGAAAGAACATCCGTTACGGCGGTGCCGGACATCGCATTGTCGTCTCCGATGATTTCCCGGATTTCATCGATCGCTGCTTTCTTTTCTTCCTCGTTTTCACTCACGGTCACCGAATACAGCGCGTCGGAATTTTTATACCAGGCATCCACCGTATCGGAATCGGCGTTTTCGATCGGCTCGTAAATGTTGATCGCATCGTCGAGCCACGTTACTTCTTCGACACCGTCGACGGCTTCGAGCTGTTCCTTATAGGAAAGCGCCTGGGGAATCGACACATCGTAGATCAGGACACGCAGGTTCGGGATCGTCTGTGTGTATTCCTCCTCCATGGTGTCGAGTGCTTTTGTGGATGCCGCGTCGTCCGGCAGGTAATCGGCAAATTTGTAATTGACGCCGACCTGCAATGACAGGATACCGCAGATCACAGCAAGCACCAGAAAGACGGTAATGATTGCTTTTCTGTGCTTTAGGATAAATGTTGTATACCGGTCCATTTTTTGTCTCCTTTCAAAATCAACACTTGTTTATTTTTGAACTCGTGTTATAGTATAAGAAAGAGGTTGCAGAAATGCAATCATCAATTTTTCATCGCAAGTTCAGATTTGAACAGTTGTTGATTTTCTGTTGATTTTTGAACATATTTTGAAAAATTGATTTAATCTGAACACGCTATTGAAAGAAGTAAAGGAGAAATAAAAACATGGAACCAAAAGAAAACAGAAGTATTCAGCGCACGCAGGCACTTTTAAAAGACGGGCTGATGGAGCTGATGCAGCAGAAACCGATTCAGAAAATTTCCGTGAAGGAGCTGACGGACTCCGTGAATTTAAACCGCGGAACGTTTTATCTGCATTACAAAGATATTTATGATCTGATGGAACAGGTGGAAAGCGATATGCTCGATGAGTTTCAGGAAATCAATCACACACACAAATTTTCCGAGATGAACGGCACACCGTATCCGCTGCTCGTCGATCTGTTTCATTTTCTGAAAAAGAACGCGGAATTCGGCCGCATTCTTCTGATTGAAAACCGCGACCAGACATTTGTAGACAAACTGAAAAGCATCCTCCGCGAACGCTGTCTCACCGACTGGGCCCTGATGTTTGAAACTTCCAATCCGGAGCTGTACTCGTTCTATTCTTCTTACGTACTCTCCGGCTGCATCGGCATTATCG
>CAVBNJ010000208.1:0-5540 GCA_963596755.1 bacterium | reverse complement strand
ATACGGAATGCCTTGTGAAGTCCGAGTTTTCCTACTCCAAAGTCTTTGTAGAACTGAACCATGTCATCCATAAATTCATCAGCGGATGCTGCCTGTGCCAGACGAACGGCCAGCTCACAGATGCGGTCGCGGACCTCTTTGTTGAACAGTTTGTTCGGGCTGTCGGTATTCTGGTAATTGCTGATGACAGATGCGTCGCCTGACTCAAAAATCTCGTCGAAAACACAGATGTCGAAATCGAACAGCTCTTTAAAACGGACGAAATCGTGCAGTGCCATCTGGTTGATGCTTCCCTCTACTTTTCCCACGATCTCGCAGGAGGTGGAAAATGCATTTTCTTTGTTGACCAGCAGGTAGGTCAGATAATCGTGCCAGAGATTTCCGGAAAAACCATAGCGGTTTGCCATCTCGACCAGGCGGTTCAGTGCCTCATAGAACTGCGGCTCATAGGCGCTCATGTTCTCGCGGAACCGGCGGTCTTTTAAGGAAATCTGTGCGTTGACCAGTTTTTTGTAGGTCTCCACCAGTGTCGTCATATCGTACAGTACCTCTCCCTCTGCGAAATCGCGATAGAGGATACATTCTTCTATTCTAATCATCTTTTGTCTCTTCCTTCCTGTCCTTTTTTATGTCTCCTGGTTATAAGAAAAGGCCGCACGGTACGGCCCTCTCTTTTTCGAATTAATAATTTCCGAAAATCCGGAATTTTGCGGATTCTGCCTGCAGTCCGCGCAGTGCGTTTTTGACTGCCGGATCGCTCAAATTTCCCTCGAAATCCACGAAGAAACGGTATTCCCATTTCCGCTGCGGAATCGGGCGGGACTCGATTTTGGTCATGTTCAGATCGTTGTAAATGAAGTGTGCCAGCGCATTGTAAAGAGAACCGCTCTGATGCGGCAGCTCCATGCATACGCTGATTTTCTGCGCATCTTTTGCAAAGCGTTTCTGTCCGGAAATAATAACGAAGCGCGTCGTATTTCCCTGTGCGTCAAAGATACCCTCTTTTAAAATCTGCAGTCCGAAATGCTCTGCAGCGTACGGACTTCCGACGGCTGCCATCGTAAGATCTCCGCTCTCGGACACTTCTTTTGCGGCTGCGGCCGTATTGAGGCGTTCTTCTGTCGTCCAGTTCTCATTGGAATCCAGAAAACGACGGCACTGTGCCAGTGCCTGCGGATGAGAAATCACGGTGCGGATTTCTTCTAATTTTGCGCCCGGAAGCGCCATCAGTACATGCTCCACCGGCAGCTCCTGCTCACCGACGATGTAGTGCGGATATTCTACGAGAAGATCGTAAATATCGGAAACAATGCCTGCAGTCGAGTTCTCGATCGGGAGCACAGCGTAGTCGGCTTCGCCTTTTGTAATGGCTTCCATCGCCTCTTTCCAGGTGTCTACATGGAAACTGGTGATCGTATCATCGAAAAATTCTTTCATGGCGCCGAAGCTGTACGCACCCTCCACGCCCTGAAAAACAACTCTTCTGCCGCGTGTCGGGAGGTGATCTACCTGCGTGTAATCGGTCATCTCCTCGCCGCCGTTTTCGGTCAGAAGCTGATACTGGCGCTTTCGGCTGATCGACATGATCTGCTGAAACAGTTCCTGGATGCCTTTCGTATTAAACGCATTCGTTCCCTCGCCCGTCAGTTTTTCCAGTTTCTGATGCTCACGTTCTGCATCAAAAACGGCTTTTCCGGTTTCTATCTTGTACTGCGCAACCTCCGCCGCCAGCGCCATCCGGTGCTGAAACAGGCGGACGATCTCGTCATCGGTGACATCGATCTCGTCGCGGATTTTTCCTAAGTCTAACATACTAAGTTCCTCCTGCTGCTCTGCGTTTGTTGCAGATATCAATATTTTACTCCATCTGCCCTTATTTTACAAGAAAAGATCATCCAAATTTTGTCTTTTGTCTCATCTTTTGCTTTTTTATTTGATATTTCACTTTATTTTTTCACACTTTCCTCCATTCTGTTTTTCGACCATTTTCCCTCCATTTTTTATCTTGCATTTATCCCGTTTTTGTGTTAAGGTGGAACACAGAAAAAATAAGGATCTTCATAGGAGGTAATATATGCGACACTTAATGAGTCCCCTTGATTTCTCTGTCGAAGAACTGGACCAGTTAATGGATCTGGCGAACGATATTGAAAAGAACCCGGAGAAATACGCACATGCCTGCGATGGCAAAAGACTTGCTACTTTATTCTATGAACCAAGCACACGCACCCGTCTCAGCTTTGAAGCTGCCATGATGAATCTTGGCGGTACGGTTCTTGGTTTTTCTTCTGCCAATTCTTCTTCTGCCGCAAAAGGCGAAAGCGTAGCGGACACCATTCGCGTTGTATCCTGCTTTGCTAATATCTGTGCGATGCGTCACCCGAAAGAAGGCGCCCCGCTCGTTGCATCGATGTATTCCGGTATTCCTGTTATCAACGCAGGTGACGGCGGACATCAGCATCCGACTCAGACTCTTACCGATCTTCTTACCATCCGTTCTTTAAAAGGCCGCCTGAACAATCTTACTATCGGCTTCTGCGGCGATCTCAAATTCGGCAGAACGGTTCATTCCCTGATTGAAGCGCTGGTTCGTTATACCGGCATTAAAATTGTATTAATCTCCCCGGAGGAACTGCGTCTCCCGGACTACATCCGTGATGATGTGCTGCGTGCAAATAATATTCCGTTTGAGGAAGTCATCAAAATGGAAGATGTTCTCCCGGATCTCGATGTTCTCTACATGACCCGTGTACAGAAAGAGCGTTTCTTCAACGAGGACGATTACATCCGCATGAAGGATTTCTATATTCTGGATCAGGCAAAGATGGATCTTGCATCTCCGGAGATGCTGGTTCTGCATCCGCTGCCGCGTGTCAACGAAATCGCTGTCGAGGTAGACAACGACCCGCGTGCCGCTTACTTCAAACAGGTTCAGTACGGCGTTTACGCACGTATGGCCCTGATTCTGACGCTGCTTAACATCAAAGTTGATTAAGGAAAGGAGCATCTTTCGCTATGCTGAACGTAGGACGTATTGAAGAGGGCTTCGTGCTCGACCATATCAAAGCAGGAAAATCCATGACCATTTACCATGACCTGGGGCTGGACAAACTGGACTGTACTGTGGCTATCATCAAAAATGCAAAAAGTGAGAAAATGGGCAAAAAGGATATTCTGAAAGTAGAGTGTCCGGTTGACAAGATGGATCTCGATATCCTTGGATTTATCGATCACAACATCACCGTAAATGTGATCAAAGACGGCGAGATCACCGAGAAAAAGGATCTGAGCCTGCCGAAACAGGTTGTCGATGTCATCAAATGTAAAAACCCGCGCTGCATTACTTCCATCGAGCAGGGATTAAAACATGTCTTTATTCTGGCTGACCCGGAGAAAGAGATTTATCGCTGCAAATACTGTGATGAGAAGTATACAGGAAACAGAAATAAATAAGTCTTGTAACGCCGAAAACGCCTGGAACCGAACGTGGTTTCAGGCGTTTTTCTTTTTTGGTTTCTATGCAGTTTTCGCTTCTTTCGATCCCACGCACACAATCAGCCAGCCGATGAATGCGGCAAGCGATGCACAGATCAGCATCGCACCGACGCCGGCCGCGTCGATCAGCCAGCCGCCGACCAGGGAACTTATCACATTTCCTACGGTGATGGTCATCGCCATGTACGCCTGTCCTTTGATGGAATCCTGCGGCTCCATGATACCGTCCACGTAATAGACGCAGGCGACGTTGATCAGCGCCCAGCCGAGCATCTGGAACGGCTGAACGGCGTAGTATGTCGGAATATTGAACGCCAGAAAAGTTCCCACACATTTCAGCGTAAAAAACAGTCCGGAAAGGCGGAACCAGAAAACGCTGCTCTTCTTTTTCAGCAGATAGCCGAACAGAAACATGGTCGGCAGCTCTGAGATTGCGGAGATGGTCATCGCATTTCCCATCTCGCCGCTGCCGCCGCCTTTTGCCATCGCAATCTGATAATTGAAGCTGTTGATCAGGTTGTGCGAGGTAAAAATCAGAATACAGCCAAGCAGCACCACCGCAAAGGACGGATAGCGCTTCAGAAAATCGACAGGGCTGGCTGCGCCTGTCTTTTCTTTTTCTGTCTCTGTTTTTTCCCTGTCCTTTTTAAAGGGAAAAAACAGAGACAGAAAAAGAACGGTCAGTGCGATCGCCCAGATCGGAATGACATCTGCTCCGAAGGAAGCGGTCAGACGGCCGAGCAGCCACGATGCAATCGCATACGCAACCGATCCCATACCTCGCCCGATTCCGTAATCCAGCTCCTCTCCCTGGCGGATCGTCTCCATGCCAAGGGAATTGACGAACGGTATCATCAGCATCAGAATGGTAACGCTTGCGCCATACAGCAGGGTCCTTACCGCCATAGAGCTGCTGTTCGCCGTCATGGCAAGGAGAAGGACGAGAACGAGCTGAACCAGGTTCGTTCCAAGGAGCATCGTGCGTACGGACGGGCTTTCCGGCTTGTCTGCGTACGATGCCAGCGCCGGCTGCAGAACTGCTGAGAGAATACAGCCGACTGCCGTCAGAAGGCCGATCTGTGTGTTCGTGAAACCCTTTTCGAGAAGATAGACGCTGGCGTATCCCATCAGCGCCGATGAGCCCATCCAGTAGCAGCCCTGAATCGTGCCGTAGCGCACGGACAGGTGTTTTTTCATGTTTTTTGTCCCCCTTTTTTCTACAACTTTTTCCTTATCGTAACGCATTCCTTTGGAAATAGCAACCCGAATCTGACGATAAAACTATTTAGAAATTTTTCGAAATACTTATTGACTTTCTCCTTTCGCTGAGGTATAAAGTATTTAGATGAATTTCTAATTAGATCGCATTCATACTGCAAGAAAGGAGGGTTTCATGGCATTCGCAGAAACGTTTAAAGCTCTCTCCGATCCTGTCCGGCGAAGGATTCTGGAGCTTTTGAAAAACGGAAGACTTTCTGCCGGAGAGATCGCGTCGCACTTCGATATGACAGCGGCGACCATCTCCTACCATCTCGGCATTCTGAAAAAAGCAGACCTTGTTCTGGAATCCCGGGAGAAAAATTTTATTTATTACGAACTCAACACTTCCGTGCTGGAAGAAATTATGCTCTGGATTTCAGAGCTCAAAGGAGGCAATTCTGATGTGGAAAAAATATAAAACAACACTGATTCTGACAACACTCGTTTCTCTTTCTCCGATGGTGATCGGACTCCTGCTCTGGAATCGCATGCCGGATACCATTGCCACCCATTTCGGCTCAGGCAACGTTCCAAATGGCTGGAGCAGCAAAGCGATGGCGGTCTTCGGCATTCCGCTGTTTATTACCGCTCTGCAGCTTCTCGCCGCCGTTTTAATGTTTTCCGATCCGAAACGTCAGAACATCGGTCCGAAGATGCTCCGCCTTACCCTGTGGATGACACCGCTGCTCTCCCTGATCGTCTGCTGTTCTCTCTACCTGAATGCAAGCGGGATTGCCGTTGACATCGGTTTTGTTGTCAATGCTGCCGTTGGTCTCCTCTTCGTT
>CAVBNJ010000207.1:0-5559 GCA_963596755.1 bacterium | reverse complement strand
GATTGAGGAGCAGCTCTTTTCCAACGTGCCGCTGCGCGTGAAGATTATTGAGCGTTTCTATCTGTCACGCCAGTATACGCCGGAAAACTTTCTGGAGGTGTACCGTCCGAGTATTCTGCTGGAACTGAAAAACCACAGCGTTTTTCTGAACCACCTGTTTTCCACCGCGGAGATTACGTTCCCGGAGACGAACAAGATGCACCTCGTTCTGATCGACTCCGTTGTCGCAAAAGAGCGCGAGGAGGAGCTGATTCACATCCTCGAGAAAATTTTCTGCGAGCGGTGCGGCTTCGACCTGATTGTGGAGACAGAAATGAGAAAACCGGAGGGCGAGAGCCGTGCCATGAAAAACTCCGAACTCCGCATCCGGGAGGAAGTGCGCCATGTTCTTGCACATACACACTATGGGGAGATGCTCGGTGAAAAAGGGCAGAACCAGACGGAAGAGCAGGCGGAAACGACAGAAGAACAGCCAAAAGCAGCCGCAGAAGCCAAAGGCGGCGCGGCGAAAAAAGAAAAAGCGGCGGACGGCGGAAGAACAAAAGGCTTTTCCGGCGGCGGACGCGGTTCTTTCAAAAAAGGCAAAGGCAGCTTCGGACGGAATATGGACAATCAGCCGCGCAAATCCTCGAACCCGGATGTCGTTTACGGACGGGATTTCGAGGATGAGAGTGTGGAAATACTGAAAATCGGCGATGAGATCGGTGATGTTGTCATCCGCGGAAGAGTCCAGAGTGTCGATATGCGCGAGATCCGAAATGAGCGTACGATTTACATGTTTACGATCACGGACTTTACTGACACGATCGGCGTCAAAATTTTCGTCCAGAACGCGGAAGTGCCGGAATTAAAAGACGCAATCAAAAAGGGCGCCTTCCTGAAAGTAAAAGGAAAGACGACCGTCGATGCGTTTGACCACGATCTCACCGTCATGTCCGTCTGGGGTATCAAGAAAATCACAGATTTCCGCACCGGCCGCCAGGACACGAGTCCGGTGAAACGTGTGGAGCTGCACTGCCATACGAAGATGAGTGATATGGACGGTGTCACCGATGCCGCCCGTTTAGTACAGCGCGCCTACGAGTGGGGCCATCCGGCGATCGCAATCACAGACCACGGCGTCGTGCAGTCCTTCCCGGAGGCGAACCATGCCATCGAGGCGATCGACGGCGCTTACCGGAAAAAATACCAGGCAGAGCACCCGGATGCGACAAAAGACGAATTGAAAAAAGTTTCCGCGCCGTTCAAGGTCATTTACGGCATGGAGGCATATCTCGTTGATGATTTGAAAGATATCGTTGTCAACAGCAAGGGACAGGATATCCATGGAAGCTACGTCGTTTTCGATATCGAGACGACGGGATTCTCGCCGGTTGTCAACAAAATCATCGAGATCGGCGCAGTCCGTGTGGAAAACGGAAGCATCGTGGACAAGTTTTCCACCTTTGTCAACCCGAAAGTCCCGATCCCGTTCCGCATCGAGAACCTGACCGGCATCAACGACAACATGGTCCTCGACGCGCCGGACATCGAGACGGTCCTGCCGAAGTTTCTGGAATTCAGCGAGGGCGCCGTCATGGTTGCACACAATGCATCGTTCGATATGAGCTTCATCGAGCACAACTGTATTCTGCAGGGCATCGAGCGTGAATTTACGACGGCAGACACCGTGGCGATGGCGCGTTTCCTGCTGCCGGGACTTAACCGATTCAAGCTGGATACCGTGGCAAAAGCCGTCGGCGTATCACTGGAAAACCATCACCGTGCAGTGGATGATGCAGGATGTACGGCGGAAATTTTCGTGAAATTCGTAAAAATGCTCGAGGAGCGCAATATTCTGACACTGGACGCGCTGAACGAGGAGGGAAAAGTGTCGGAAGAAGCGGTCCGCAAACTGCCGTCCTACCATGCGATCATTCTGGCCAAGAACGAGACGGGACGCGTCAACCTGTACCGCCTCGTGTCGGAATCTCACCTGAAATACTACAACCGCCGTCCGAAACTGCCGAAAAGCGTCTATCTGAAATACCAGGACGGCCTGATGATCGGATCTGCCTGCGAGGCGGGCGAGCTCTACCAGGCAATCCTGCGCGGCGAGCCGGATGCGGCGATCGCGCGTCTCGTGGATTTCTATGATTATCTGGAAATCCAGCCGCTCGGCAACAACGCATTCATGATCAAAAAAGAGGATGTCTCCGCCGTTGAGAGCGAGGAGGACCTGATCGAGATCAACAAGCGCATCGTAAAACTCGGCGAGCAGTTCAACAAGCCGGTCGTAGCGACGTGCGACGTCCACTTTATGGACCCGCAGGACGAAATCTACCGCCGGATCATCATGACCGGAAAAGGCTTCGACGATGCCGATGAGCAGGCACCGCTGTATCTGCGCACCACAGAAGAGATGCTCGAGGAATTTTCGTATCTCGGCAGTGAAAAAGCGGAGGAGGTCGTCATCACCAATCCGCGCAAAATCTCCGATCTCGTCGAGAAAATCTCTCCGATCCGTGCCGGAAAATTCCCGCCGGTCATCGAGGATTCCGACAAGACGCTGCGAAGAATCTGCTACGACCGTGCACACGAAATCTACGGAGAGGAGCTGCCGGAGATCGTTTCGGCGCGCCTTGAGCGGGAGCTGAACTCCATTATTTCCAACGGATATGCCGTTATGTACATCATCGCACAGAAACTGGTGTGGAAGTCAAACGAGGACGGCTACCTCGTAGGATCGCGTGGTTCCGTCGGTTCCTCCTTCGTTGCGACGATGGCGGGAATCACAGAGGTAAATCCGTTAAGCCCGCACTATTACTGCGAGTCGTGCCATTACAGCGAGTTCGATTCGCCGCGTGTCAAAGAGTACGTCGGCCGTGCCGGATGCGATATGCCGGACGCCGTCTGCCCGAACTGCGGAAAACCGCTGAAAAAAGCCGGATTTGATATCCCGTTCGAGACGTTCCTTGGATTCAAGGGAAACAAAGAGCCGGATATCGACCTGAACTTCTCCGGCGATTACCAGAGTAAGGCGCACAAATACACCGAGGTTATTTTCGGCGCCGGCCAGACATTCCGAGCAGGAACCATCGGTACCCTGGCGGATAAAACAGCGTTCGGTTACGTAAAGAATTATTACGAAGAACGCGGCCAGCATAAGCGGAACTGCGAGATCGACCGTATCGTGGAAGGCTGTACCGGCATCCGCCGTACCACCGGCCAGCACCCGGGCGGTATCATCGTTCTGCCGTTCGGTGAGGACATCAACTCATTCACCCCGGTGCAGCACCCGGCGAACGATATGACAACTGACATTATTACGACTCATTTCGATTACCACTCCATCGATGCCAACCTCTTAAAGCTCGACATTCTCGGACACGATGATCCGACCATGATCCGTATGCTCGAGGATATCACGCATCTTGATGCGCAGACGATTCCGCTCGACAACCCGGAGGTCATGTCGCTGTTCAAGAGCACCGAAGCGCTCGGCATCAAGCCGGAAGACATCGGCGGCTGCCCTCTTGGGTGCCTTGGTGTGCCGGAGTTCGGTACGGATTTCGTTATTCAGATGCTCCTGGATACCAAGCCGCAGTCGTTCTCTGACCTGATCCGTATCTCCGGTCTGTCACACGGAACTGACGTATGGCTCGGCAATGCGCAGACCCTGATCGAGGAGGGAAAGGCGACGATTTCCACCGCCATCTGTACCCGAGACGATATCATGATCTATCTGATCGACAAGGGGCTCGAAAGTGAGCTGTCCTTCACGATCATGGAGAGCGTGCGAAAAGGAAAGGGCTTAAAACCGGAGTGGGAAGAGGAGATGAAGGCGCACGACGTGCCGGACTGGTACATCTGGTCGTGTAAGAAGATCAAATACATGTTCCCGAAGGCCCATGCGGCAGCGTACGTCATGATGGCGTACCGCATCGCCTACTACAAGATTTTCTACCCGCTCGCGTACTATGCGGCGTACTTTTCCATCCGTGCGTCCGCCTTCTCCTACGAGCTGATGTGTATGGGACGCGACCGGCTGGAATATTATATGAAAGATTATGAAAAACGGAAAGATACGCTGACCCAGAAGGAGCAGGCGACCGTCAAGGATATGAAGATTGTACAGGAAATGTACGCCCGCGGCTTTGATTTCGTCCCGGTGGATCTTTACAAGGCACAGGCACACCGCTTCCAGGTTTACGATGACAAGCATCTGATGCCGGCACTCGACTCGATCGAGGGTCTGGGAGACAAGGCAGCCGACGCCGTTGTCCTTGCCGCCCGAAACGGAAAATTCCTCTCCAAAGACGATTTCCGCGACCGGACGAAGGTCAGCAAGACGATCATCGACTTCATGGACGATCTCGGCGTGTTCGGCGATCTGCCGGAGAGCAACCAGTTTTCACTGTTCGACTATTAACCCCTTTCCGTTGCAATCTCCGGCGTCTTGGGGTATAATCAGACGTTGTGGAAAAAGAACGAAAGTACGAAAACGATTTAGATAAAGGTGAATACATTGAGAAGAAGATTGGAACAACTGCTGAACGGCAGATTTGAATATGAAGTTCCCCATCTGCTGCTGTCCGAGACGGAGGTGGCCCTGACGCTGAAGGAGGGGCAGAATTTCCGCGGAGAACTGAGCGTAGGAGCAGAAGACGGGAGAAGAATAAAAGGAATAGTGACCACAGATCATCAGAGAATCGTTCTGGCGAAAGATCAGTTTCAGGGAACGGCAAGCACGGTGGAATACGGCGTGGATACCAGCGGACTGAAAGCCGGCGATGAAATCTGCGGAAACATCACCATCAGCAGCAATCTGGAGGAACGCCGCGTGCGGGTTCACGTTTCGATTGTGGGAAATCCCATGATCATTTCCGGTCAGGAAATCCGTACACTGGACGCGTTCACTCGACTGGCGAGCCATAATTTCGGCGAGGCGTACCGCTTCTTTGTGAAAAAAGAGTTTGCACGCCTGCTCGAAAAAGAGGCGCCGGACAAGCTGCCGCTCTACCAGGGATTATCGCACAAACCGGTGACATTCCAGCATCTGGAGGAATTTCTGGTCGCGCTCGGCAGAAAAGAGCCGGTCACACTTTCCACGGAGCAGCCGGAGAAAACGGTGCTTTCTGTGGATCAGCCGCGTAAAGAGACACTGTATCTGTATAAAAATACGTGGGGCTACGTCCGCATGGAGATCGAAGTGCAGGGAGATTTTCTGGAAGTGGAGAAGAAGGTTGTCACTTCCGAAGATTTCATTGGAAGTGTCTACGGACTGGAATATATCATTCACCAGGAAAAAATCGGAAACGGAAAGCATTACGGAAAAATTACCGTGCGCCAGGGAAAACAGAAACTTTGTTTTGAACTGGAAGTGACGAACAGCGAAAAGCACATTTCGAGTCAGAAAAATACGGAGCGTGACCGTCAGACGGCAGCTATTCTGCGCGGTTATCTCGATCTTGCTGTCCACAAACGGGACTATCGTACGTGGTATCAGGATACCTGGGAAGCCGTGGAACAGCTCGAAAAAGCCGGCGGAGACGCTGCCTGGGTGACACTGGGAAAAAC